>NZ_JBEYFP010000343.1:0-6333 GCF_040634455.1 Kitasatospora sp. NPDC007106 | reverse complement strand
ACTGGAACTGAGCCGGTCCCGGTCCGTGCGGCGGCCGGCCCCACCCGCGGGTGGGGCCGGCCGCCGCACGGACCGGGACCGGCTCAGTTCCAGTCGAAGCCCTGCGGGTCCGGGCCGATCCGGCGGCCGGTGTCGATCGAGGCGATCGCCGCGAGGTCCTCGGCGTCCAGCTCGAAGCCGGCCACGTCGAGGTTCTCCCTGATCCGCGACGGGGTGACCGACTTCGGGATCGCGATGACGCCGCTCTGCAGGTGCCAGCGCAGCACCACCTGGGCCGGGGTGCGGCCGTGCTTGGCGGCCACCTTCGCCAGAGCCGGCTCGTCGAGCAGCGACTTGCCCTGGCCGAGCGGGCTCCACGCCTCGGTCGCGATGCCGTGCTGCGCGTGGAACGCCCGCAGCTCGTGCTGCGGGAAGTAGGGGTGCAGCTCGACCTGGTTGAGCACCGGGGCGACCGAGCTCTCCTGCAGCAGCACCTCCAGCTGCTGCGGACCGAAGTTCGAGACGCCGATCGACGTGGCGCGGCCGTCCGCCGCCAGCTGCTCGAAGGCCTTCCAGATGTTGCCGAAGGAGCCGTGCATCGGCCGCGGCCAGTGGATCAGGTACAGGTCGACGTGGTCGAGTCCGAGCTTGGCCAGCGAGTCGTCGAACGCGCGGAGCACGGCGTCCCGGCCCTGCTGCCCGGACCAGTCGACGGTGCCCGAGTTCCACAGCTTGGTGGTGACGAACAGCTCCTCGCGGGCCACGCCCGACTCGGCTATCGCGACGCCGGTGCCGGTCTCGTTCTCGTACACGGCCGCGGTGTCGATCGAGCGGTAGCCCGCCTCGATCGCCGCGCGGACCGCCGGAGCGGCCTCCGCGTCCGGAACCTGCCAGACGCCGAAACCGAGCTGCGGGATCACCGCGCCGTCGTTGAGCGTGACGCTGGGGATGGTGCTCACGGGAAGGGGTGCCCTCCTGGTCGTCCGATGCTTCCGAAGGCGGCCAACGGGAGCGGCAGGGAAAACATTCCCGGTGTGCGGATATTCCCTCGATCCGGTGAGACCCGCCGCCGCCCTGGCCGGAATTCCGCGGGTCGCCCGGAAAACCTGTTGCGTGCGCCACACCCCGACGGGGACGCTCGGTGACCATGACGTCCTGAACCGTGTCCGGCGCCCGCACCCCCGACGGGCCCGCCCCCGCCTCCCGAAGCCCTGGTCGCGCCCGAGCGCCGGGCCCTCCGCCGTGCCCGCGACCCGGGCCGCGCGCCCGACCTGCCCGTACCACCCGTAACGGAGCGTCATGCCGCTCGCACACCTGCCGCTGGACGACCCCGGCAGACCCGACCTCTCCTCCCCGCTGGGCCTGCTGCGCTGGCTCTCCCGCGCCCAGCGGCGCGGGCAGGTCCTCGCCACCTGCTGGGGCGTCCTCGAAATGGGCTGTCAGGCGGCCCTGCCGCTGGCCCTCGGCCTCGGCATCCAGGCCGCGGTCGACGAGGACACCGCCGGCATCTGGCGGGCCGGCGGCCTCGCCGTGCTGCTCGCCGTCCTCCAGGCCATCGGCACCGTCCTGCTGCACCGCCAGGCGGTGTGGAACTGGATCACCTGCGCCGCCCAGGTCCGCCAGCTCGTCGCCCGTCAGGCCTCCCGCCTCGGCGCCGGCCTCTCCCGCCGGATCGCCACCGGCGAGGTGGTCGCCGTCAGCAGCGGCGACGTCGAGAAGATCGGCTGGTACGTCGAGCTGATGGCCCGGGTCCGCGCCGCCGTGCTGGTCTGGCTCGCCGTCAGCCTCGTCGTGCTCGTCCGCGAGCCGCTGCTCGGCACCGCCGTCCTGCTCGGCGTGCCGGTGCTCGCCGCCGCCGTCTGGCCGCTGCTCGGCCCGTTCGAACGGCGCTACTCCGAGCAGCGCGCCCTCGGCGGCAAGGCCACCGAACTCGCCGCCGACACCGTCGCGGGCCTGCGCGTGCTGCGCGGCATCGGCGGCGAGGAGCTCTTCCTGGAGCGGTACCGCACCGCCTCGCAGAAGGTCCGCCGGGCCGCCGTCCGGGCCGCCCGCACCTGGTCCCTGATGCAGGCCCAGCAGGTCCTGCTGCCCGGCCTGTTCGTCGTCGGCGTCACCTGGTACGGCGCCCACCTCGCCGCGACCGGTGCGCTCGGCATCGGCGAGCTCGTCGCCGTCTACGGCGCGACGGCCTTCCTCGCCGCGCCGCTGCGCATCCTCGGCGAGGCCGCGCACGCCTGGTCGGTGGCCCGGGTCTCGGCCGGCCGCGCCGCCCGCGTCCTCGCGCTCAGCCGCACCGCCCCCGGCAGCGACTTCCCGGAGAGCATCGTCCGGCCCGAACGCGGCGACCTGCACGACCCGGTCACCGGCCTGACCGCCCGGGCCGGCCGGCTCACCGCCGTGGTCTGCGGCGACCCGGACGTCGCCGGCGCACTCGCCGCCCGGCTCGGCGGACACGTCCCGCTCGGCGAGGACGAACGGCCGCAGCCCTCCGTCCGGCTCGGCGGCGTCCCGCTGGACGGCGTGCCGCTGGCCGACGCCCGGGCCGCCGTGCTCGTCCACGACAAGGAGCCGGTGCTGCTCTCCGGCACGCTGGCCGAACTGCTGGACGTCCCCGGCGCCGGGCGGGTGGACACCGCCGAGGCGCTGGCCGCCGCCCGCGCCGAGGACGTGCTCGACGCCCTCGTCGACGGCTCGCCCGAGTGCGGCGGCGACCCGATGGCCGCCCGGATCACCGAGCGCGGCCGCTCGCTCTCCGGCGGCCAGCGGCAGCGGCTGGCCCTCGCCCGCTCGCTGGTCGCCGACCCGCCGGTGCTCGTCATGGACGAGCCCACCAGCGCCGTCGACGCCCACACCGAGTCGCGGATCGCGGCCGGTCTGCGCAAGGTCCGGGACGGCCGCACCACGGTGGTCTTCGCCACCAGCCCGCTGCTGCTCGACCAGGCCGACGGCGTCGTCCTCGTCCAGGACGGCCGGGTCGCCGCGACCGGCACCCACCGCGCCCTGATCGCCGACGACGCCCGGTACCGGGCCGTCGTCACCCGCGATGAGGACGCCGGCCCCGCTCCCGCCGGCCCCGCCGCCGCACGTCCCGCGCCGGACGCTGGCACCCCCGCACCGAACCAGACCGTGAAGGAGGCGGCATGCGGCTCCCCCGAGGCCTGAAGCCACCCACCGTCCAGGAGCAGGGGCCCGCCACCATGCTCCCGGTGGCCCGCCCGGCCACCGTCCGCGCCTACGTCCGGCTGCTCGCCCGGCGCCACCGCGGCGGCTTCGCCGCCGTCGTCGCGCTGCACTCGGTCGCCACCGTGGCCGGCCTGGTCGGCCCGTGGGTGCTCGGCTCGCTCGTCGAGTCGCTCTCCGCCGGCACCACCGAGGGCCGCATCCTCACCGCCGTCGGCTGGTACCTCGCGGCCCTGGTCGTGCAGTCCGTGTTCATGGGACTGTCCCGGCTGCGCGGCGGCATCCTCGGCGAGGAGGTGCTGGCCGACCTGCGCGAGGACTTCCTCGTCCGGTCGGTCGCGCTGCCGCCCGGCGTCCTGGAGCGGGCCGGCACCGGCGACCTCGTCTCCCGCGGCACCACCGACGTCGACCGGCTCGCCAAGTCGGTCCGCGAGGCCGTCCCCGAGCTCGCCGTCGCCGTGGTCTCCGTGGTGCTCGTGCTCGGTGCACTGGTGCTGACCTCGCCGCTGCTCGCCGCCACCGCGGTGATCGGCCTGCCGCTGCTGCTCGCCAGCTCCCGCTGGTACTTCCGGCGCGCACCGCAGTCCTACCGCGCCGAGTCGGCCGGGTACGCGGCGGTCAACACCGTCCTCGCCGAGACGGTCGACGCCGGCCGCACCGTCGAGACGCTGCGCCTCGGCGAGCAGCGGGTCCGGCTGACCGACCGCAAGATCGGCGAGTGGGTGGCCTGGGAGCGGTACACGCTCTGGCTGCGCTCGGTCTGGTTCCCGACCGTCGACGCGACCTACGCGCTCGCCGTGCTCGGCACGCTCACCCTCGGCGGGGTGTTCACCGTCCAGGGCTGGATCGACGTCGGCCGGCTCACCGCCGGCGTGCTCTACGCGCAGGCGCTCGTCCACCCGGTCGACCTCATCCTGCGCTGGTACGACGAGCTGCAGATCGGGCAGGCGTCGCTGGCCCGCCTGGTCGGCGTCCGCGAGGTGGAGGACCCGGACACCGACGGGACGCTCAGCCCCGACGGTCGGCGGGTGCGGGCCGAGGAGGTCCGCTTCGGCTACCGCGAGGGCGCCGACGTGCTGCACGGCATCAGCCTGGACGTCGCACCGGGCAGCCGGGTCGCCCTGGTCGGCCCGTCCGGCGCCGGCAAGTCCACGCTCGGACGGCTGCTCGCCGGCATCTACGCACCGGGCCGCGGCCGGGTCACCCTCGGCGGCGCCGCCCTGGCGGAGATGCCCGCCGAGCGGGTCCGGGCCGAGGTCGCCCTGGTCAACCAGGAGCACCACGTGTTCGTCGGCACGCTCCGGGACAACCTGCGGCTCGCCCGGCCGGGCGCCGACGACACCGAGCTGCGGGCCGCGCTCGCCGCCGTCGACGCCGAGGACTGGGCCGACGCCCTGCCCGAGGGCCTGGACACCGAGGTCGGCTCGGGCGGCACCGCGCTCACCCCGGCCCAGGCCCAGCAACTGGCGCTCGCCCGGCTCGTCCTCGCCGACCCGCACACCCTGGTGCTGGACGAGGCCACCTCGCTGCTCGACCCGCGGGCCGCCCGTCACCTGGAGCGCTCGCTCTCCCGGGTGCTGGAGGGCCGCACGGTGATCGCCATCGCGCACCGCCTGCACACCGCGCACGACGCCGACGTGATCGCGGTGGTCGAGCAGGGCCGGATCAGCGAGTACGGCAGCCACTCCGAGCTGGTCGCGGCCGGCGGGCCGTACGCGGCGCTCTGGCGCTCCTGGCGGGACGAGCGCTGAGCGCGTCCGGCCCGACCGGTGAGCGTGTCCGGCCCGGCCGGTGAGCGTGTCCGGCCCGGCCGGTGGGGAGCACGGAGCAACCGGCATTGCGCCGCCCGGGTCGTACCGGGCGGCGCGATACCGGCAAACCGGTACGGAACGGAGCAGACTGATGGTGTGACCAAGACTTCGGGTGGTTCCCCGGGCGGCGCGTCCGGCGGCGGGCCGCGCGGCGAGATCGCGGGAGTGCCCACCAGGTGGATCGCCTGCGGGGTGATCGCGGTACTGGCGATCTGGTTCCTGTTCGCCAACCTCGACGACGTGCAGATCCGGTTCTGGGTGTTCATCCCGTCCTCAGGTCCTGCCACAGCGCCCCGCCGGTCATCCCGTGGAACTCGGGGACGACGATGACGCACCGCACCTCCCCCGCCTCGGCGGCCCCCGTCAACGCGGGCAGCAGCACGTCCCGGTAGTCCTCGGCCGACAGCGTGCCACCGGTCTCGAACCCGATCACACCCGCCGGCAGGTCCTCCAGCCTCTTGATCACATCGCCTCCCGGAGCCACCCGTCCCGCCCCGGCCGGGGCGCGCCGCTGCCCACGCCAGGACGGCGTCCCGGCCCGGGCATCTCCTCGCCGGTCGGGCCTCGGCCCGGTCAGGTGTGGGCGCCGGGCCAGGGGCCGGGGGTGGGGACGGCGGGCTTGTCGGTGGTCTCGGTGGTGGCGGTGCGGAAGCCGGCCGCGCGGTAGGTCCGCAGGGCGGCGGGCCCGTCCAGCGAGCAGGTGTTGACGGTGACCGTGGTGGTGGGCGGCAGAGCGGGGTGCCGGTCGGCGAGGTCCCAGGCGCGGGTGAGTCCGACGCCGAGCAGGTGGCGGCCGAGGCCACGGCCGATGAACTGCGGCAGCAGCCCGAAGTAGGCGACCTCGACGCGGCCGTCCCCGCGCGGCTCCAGCTGCACGTATCCGGCCGGGGTGCCCGCCACGTACGCGACCCAGGTCTCCACTCCGTCGCGGTCGAGCCACTCCTGCCACTGACGGTGGCTCCAGGGCAGCCGGTCCGTCCAGGTCCACGGGCCGCCGACGGCGGTGTAGAGGAAGCGGGCGAACTCCGGCCCGGTCTCCTCGGCCAGGAGGATCTGCAGCGGGGTGTTCTCCGGTGCGGGCGCCTCCACCAGGTCGGTGCGGGAGGTCTGCTCCAGGTACCAGGTGGTGACGGTGATCGTCTCGCTCATGCGGCCCAGGCTCTCACGCCGTCCGCACCGTGCCGGGCCCGGGGCGGGAGGCGCTCAGCGGGTCTCGCCCCGGGCCCGCATCTCGGCCTCGGCGATGTGGTCGCGGCCGGGCGCCAGCGCCTCGCGGACCTGCCGCTCCGCCTCGACGAAGGCCCGGTGGTACCCGTCGTTGTAGGTCTCCACGACCTGGTACGTCCACATGCCCGGCAGCACG
>NZ_JBEYFP010000342.1:0-6350 GCF_040634455.1 Kitasatospora sp. NPDC007106 | reverse complement strand
GCATGGGCCCACGCTACGGCCCGGCCCCGGCGCCCCCGCCGACGGGGTTCACCGCGGCGGCGGCCCTACGCGGGCGCCCGGCCGCCCGCCGGGCGACCATGCGAGAGTGACCACCACCGAGAGCAGCCCGCCGGCCCCGGCCGCCGCGCCGCCCGTCCTGGACCGGCGGCAGCGCAACGTCGTCTTCGTCACGATCATGCTCGGCATGCTGCTGGCCGCCCTCGACCAGACGATCGTCGGCACCGCGCTGCCGACGATCGTCTCCGACCTCGGCGGCGCCCAGCACATGTCCTGGGTGGTCACCTCGTACCTGCTCGCCGAGACGGTCACCACCGCGCTGGTCGGCAAGTTCGGCGACCTGTTCGGCCGCAAGCTGGTCTTCCAGGTGTCGGCGATCGTGTTCATCACCGGCTCGTTCCTGTGCGGCCTGTCCACCGACATGCTGATGCTGATCGCCTGGCGGGCCATGCAGGGCGTCGGCGCGGGCGGCCTGATGGTCACCTCGATGGCGCTGATCGCCGACGTGATCCCGCTGCGCGAACGCGGCAAGTACCAGGGCGCGATCGGCGCGGTCTTCGGCGTGGCCACCGTCATCGGCCCGCTGCTCGGCGGCCTGTTCACCGACCACCTGACCTGGCGCTGGGCGTTCTACGTCAACGTGCCGATCGCGATCGTGGTGGTGCTCGCCGCGGCCCGGACGATCCCCTCGGTGCGGGCCCCCGGCCGCCCGGTGATCGACTACCTGGGCATCGCCCTGGTCGCCGTCGGCGCGAGCGCGGTGATCCTGGCGACCAGCTGGGGCGGCAACAAGTACGCCTGGAGCTCGCCGGTCATCCTCGCCCTGTTCGTCGGCGGCGCCGTCGCCCTCGGACTGTTCTGCTGGGTGGAGACCCGGGCCGCCGAGCCGATGCTGCCGATGCGGCTGTTCCGCAACCCGGTCTTCAGGGTCTGCGCGGTGCTCAGCTTCATCGTCGGCTTCGCGATGCTCGGCGCGTTGACCTTCCTGCCGACCTTCCTGCAGTACGTCGACGGGGACTCGGCCACCGTCTCCGGCGTACGGACCCTGCCGATGGTCTTCGGCCTGCTGATCGCCTCGGTGTTCAGCGGCACCATGGTCAGCCGCACCGGCCGCTACCGGATCTTCCCGATCGTCGGCTCGGCCGTGATGGGCGTCGGCCTGTACCTGCTGTCGCTGATGGACGCCGACACCCCGAGCTGGCTGCAGTCGCTCTACATGCTGGTGCTCGGCGCCGGCATCGGCCTGTGCATGCAGGTGCTCACCATCGCCGTGCAGAACACCGTCGACTACGCCGACCTCGGCACGTCCACCTCCGGCGTCACGTTCTTCCGCACCCTGGGCAGCTCCTTCGGCACGGCCGTGTTCGGCACCGTCTACACCAACACCCTCGGTGACCGGCTCGCCGAGGGCATCGCCACCTCCGCCCGGCTCACCGGCGCCGACCCGGCCGTCCTGGTGAACGCCGCCCAGAACCCGAAGGACCTGCACGCGCTGCCCGCCGACCAGGCCGCACCGATCGTCGACGCCTACGCGGACGCCCTGCACACCGTGTTCCTCTGGGCGGTGCCGGTGGCCGCGGTCGGCTTCGTCGTCGCGCTCTTCCTCAAGCAGGTGAAGCTGCGCGACTCCACCCGCGCCTCCTCCACCGACATGGGGGAGGGGTTCGCCTCGCCCGTCTCCGGGGACTCGGCACGGGTGCTCGAACTCTCCGTCGCCAAGATCATCCGAGGCACCGACCAGGACACCGCCCGGGACGTCGTCGCCCGGTCCGGCACCCGGCTGGACATCGCCGTGGCCTGGGCCGTCATGCAGGTCGAACTGTTCACCCGGACGGTCGGCCACGCCTCGCTCACCCTGATCGCGGCCCGCCGGCGGCTGCCCGGCGAGGTGCTCGAACCGGTCTTCGACCGGGCCGTCGGCGAGGGCTGGCTGTCCCGGGTGAACGGCTACTACATGCACACCGAGGCGGGGCAGCGGGAGGCCGAGCGGATCGGCGGCGCCTGGGCCCAGTGGCTGAACGACCAGCTGGAGCAGGAGGCGGGCCGCCCCCGCAGCGCCGAACTCCGCGCCGCCGTCCACACCATCGCCAAACGCCTCATCGCCGAGGACCTCACCGAGGGCCTCCCGTCCCGCGAACTGGGTGACCCGGCGGGGGCCGGCAAGCACTAGGGCGCGGTCAGGGGCGGGCAGCCCCGTGTGCCGGGTTCCTCAGTCCCGCAGGGTGGCTGTGAGGAGCGCGACGTCGTCGTCGGCGGTGGGGGAGAGGCCGGTGAGGACGGCGTCCAGGAGTTGTTCGCCGCCGGCGTGCGGGGGGAGCCGCAGGTGGGTCAGCCGGGCGAGCGAGGCGTCGATGGCCTCGTCGCGGCGCTCGACCAGACCGTCGGTGTAGAGCAGCAGGTGGTGGCCGGGCGGGCACTGCGCCGTCACCTCGGGGAACCCGCCGAACCCGGTGGCGAGCGGCGGACCCGGCTCGACCGACAGCAGGCGGACCGTCCCGTCGGGGGAGACCAGGGCCGGCGGCAGGTGCCCGGCGCTGGCGAAGGTGCAGGTGCCGGTCCGCGGGGACATCACCACCGCGAGGCAGGTCGCCGGGCGCCCGGTGGCGAGCGGCGCGGTCAGCCGGTCCATCCGGTCCAGGACGCGGCCGGGCGACAGGTTCCCGGCGGCGACCATCCGCAGCATCGCCTGGTAGTGGCTCATCTCGACGGCGGCCTCCAGGCTGTGCCCCATCACGTCGCCGATGGCCAGCAGGGTGCTGCCGTCCGGGCGGGCCACCGTCTCGTAGAAGTCGCCGCCGACCAGGGCACTCGCCCCGGCGGGCCGGTAGCGGAAGGCCACTTCGAGGCCCGGGTGCGGGGCGCCGGGCTCGGCGAGGAGGGCGCGCTGCAGGTCGAGGGCGATGCCGTGCTCGCGGGTGAAGCGGCGGGCGTTGTCGATGCTGACGGCGGCCCGCAGCGCCAGGTCCGCGACCACCACGGTGTCCTCCGGGGTGAACACCGGCGAGCTGCCGGCCCGGATCAGGGTGACCGTGCCGAGGGCGCGGCCGCGGGCCAGCAGCGGCACCACCAGGCCGGAGTGCACGCCGCCGCGGCGCAGCGCCGCCAGCCGGTCGGGGTGGGCCGCGGCCCGGCCGAGGCGGTCGTCGGCCGGCATGTTCTCGATCACCGGGCGGCCGCTCTCCAGCGCCCGTCGGGCGGCCGAGCCGGGCTGGTGGTCGATGTGCTCGCCGGCCTTGCCGAGGGCCGCCGCCGTCTCCTCCAGTTCGGGTACGGAGACCAGGGAGGCGCGGAGCAGCCGCAGGACGCCGGGGAGGGTGTGCGCGGCGGGGGCCTCCTCGGGCGGCAGCACGTCCACCGAGGCGGCGTCGCCGAGCTCGGGGACGAGGAAGCGGGCGAGTTCGACGCAGGTGGTGTCCATGTCGAGGGTGGTGCCGATCCGGGTGGAGGCGCTGTCGAGCATGGCGAGCCGCTCGCGGGCGCGTTCCAGTTCGTTCTGCTGCTGCCGGGAGGCGGTCACCTCCAGCACGATGCCGGCGATGCCGACGACCGTGCCGTCCACCTCCAGCCGGTGGTAGGCGCCGTGGAAGTAGCGCCGGGCGAGCGGGGAGGGCACCCGGGTCTGGCCGCTGGAGGTGGTCTCGCGGGGGACGCCGTCGGCGAGCACGGCGCGCAGCACGTCGAGCCGGGCGTCGATGCCGGGTACGACCTCGGCGATGGTGCGGCCGATGTGGTCGGCGGCCGGGGCGCCGTTCAGCCGGGCCAGCGCGGTGTTGACGTACACGTACCGCAGGTCGGTGTCGAGGACGCCGACCGCGCCCGGTGTGCCCTCCAGCAGCTCGCGCACGGGGGACGGCAGTGCACGCCACACGTGGTCGTGGGGCACGGGCGTCACCGCCTTCCGGCAGCAGGTCTGTCCTCCATCGTCGCGGGCGGGCCGGGCGGCTGCATCCGCACCCGGCCCGGCGCCGACTTGCCGCCCGCCCGGGCGCTGACAAGGTGGAGAGCGAGCCCTAGGCCCGGAGAGGGGTGCACCCGTGCAGCCGAACGACCGCGTCCGCACCGACGCCGCTCTGCTGGAGGCGCTGTTCACCCGTGCCCCGGCCGGTCTGTTCGTGCTCGATCCGGATCTCCGGGTGGTGCGCTTCAACACCGCGGCACGCGGCATGCGCGGCATGCCGCCGGACGCCGTGGTCGGCCGGACGGTGGAGGAGTTCGCCCCCGGGTTCCCGCACGAGAAGCTGACCGAGGTCGCCCGGTCCGTGCTGGCGACCGGCAACTCGGTGCGGCGCCTGCGGGTCTCCGGCGTCCTCCCGCACGACGACAGCAAGCGGATGGTGGTGTCGCTGTCGGTCTTCCGGCTGAACGCCCCCGGCGGCCGGGTGCTCGGCCTCGCCGTGATGGCCGAGGACGTCACCGAGCAGCAGAACACCGCGGACCGGCTGGCGATCCTGCACGACGCCCAGCGGCTGATCGGCTCGACCCTGGACGCCTCCGCGACCGTCGGCGAACTCGCCGAGGTGGCGATCGGGCGCTTCGCCGACGTCGTGATCGTCGACCTGCTGGACGACGTGCTGCGGGGCCGCCGGCTGCAGGCCGGCCCGGTCGCCGCGGACGCGCCGCTGCGCCGGGTGGTGCTGCGCTCCGTGGAGGAGTTCCGGACCAGGACACCGGACGGCGAGCTGACCTCCCTGCACTTCCCGACCGTGCTCAGCCAGAGCATGCACGACCACCGCCCCCGGCTGATCGCCCACCTCACCCCGGACGAGCCGCTGCTGGCGGCCGACCCGGTGCGGGCCCGGCGGCTCGCCGAGGCCGGCGCGCACTCGCTGATCGTCGCGCCGCTCACCGTGCACGGCACCGCGCTCGGCCTCGCCGTCTTCGTCCGCACGGTCACCGAGGAGCCGTTCGACCAGGGGGACCTCGAACTGGCGGCGGAGCTGGCCGACCGGACGACGCTCAGCGTCCACCGGGCCTGGCAGTACCTGCACGAGCGGACCATCGCGACCGCCCTGCAGCGTCGGCTGCTGCCCGTCCGCCCGCCCGACCTGCCCGCCGTCGACACCGCCTACCTGCACCTGTCCGGTGACGCCGGGGCCGACTGGTTCGACGTCGTCCCGCTCTCCGGCGGCCGGGTCGCCCTGGTCTGCGGCACCGTCGCCGGACGCGGCGTCGAGGCGGCCGCCACCATGGGCCAGCTGCGCACCGTCGTGCAGACCCTGGCCCGGCAGGACCTGCCGGCCGACGAACTGCTCGGCGTCCTCGACGAGACCGTCCGGCGGCTGGCGGAGGAGACCGTCCCCGAACCGGGCGAGCCGCCCGTCCTCGCCAGCTGCCTCTACCTCGTCTACGACCCGGTGACCGGCCGGTGCAGCGCGGCCGCCGCCGGCCACCCGCCGCTGGTGCCGATCGCCCGCGACGGCAGCCTGCTGGACTTCGAGGTGCCCGTCGGCCCGGCGCTCGGCCGCGGCGGCGGCGAGGGCTACGAGGCGGTCCACGCCGAACTGCCCGAGGGCAGCCTGCTCGCCCTGCACACCCGCGGCCTCACCGCCGGCTCCGACACCGGCGACCGCTCCGGCCGGAACCGGCTGCGCAGGCTGCTCGCCCACCCCGACCGCAGCCTGCGCGAACTGTGCGACGACGTCGCGTACGCCGCCGTCCCGCACCGGCTCGACGAGGACGCGCTGCTGCTGCTCGCCCGGACGAAGCTCTTCGGCAGCGACCGGGTCGCGCTGTGGACGCTGCCCGCCGACCCGGCCGTGGTCTCCACCGCGCGCACCCTCGTCTCCCAGCAACTCGCCGCCTGGGGACTGGAGGCGGTCGCCGCGGACACCGAACTGATCGTCAGCGAGCTGGTCACCAACGCCATCCGCTACGGCCGCGGGCCGGTGCGGCTGCGGCTGATCCGCGACCGCGGGCTGCTCTGCGAGGTCTCCGACAGCAACTCGGCCGCCCCGCACATGCGGCTCGCCCGCAGCGGGGACGAGGGCGGCCGCGGCCTGTTCCTGGTGATGCACCTGAGCCGCCGCTGGGGCACCCGGTACGGCGAGCGCGGCAAGACCGTCTGGTCCGAGCAGCCCGTCCCCGAGTCCGTGCGGGCCGCAACCATCGCATGATCAACTCGTTGGATGATCTGCAGTCCACCCCGGCTGCAGTCCACCCGGCTGCCGCCCGAACCGCGGGGCCCGTCCGACGATCCGCGCCGCGCGGCGGGACTCGACGCGAACCGTCAGACCAGCACTAGCCACCGGAGCCCGCTCCCATGGACCGCCCCACCCTGCGCCGCCCCGCGCCGCGGCCCGCCGCCCCCCGCCCGCCCGAGCCGGACGCGGCCG
>NZ_JBEYFP010000341.1:0-6350 GCF_040634455.1 Kitasatospora sp. NPDC007106 | reverse complement strand
CTCGGCGGCGGGCAGCGCGTCGAACCAGCGCAGGGCGAGGGCGGCGCGGCCGGCCTCGGTCAGGCGGCCGGTGAGCCGGAGCCGGGCGAGGCCGCCGTCGGGGTAGACGTTGATCTTCACGTGGGTGGCGGTGCGGCCGGTGTCGAACCGGAAGCGGTGCCGGGTGTCGGGCTGCAGCCGGGTGCGGGGCAGCAGCGGGAACCAACCGGCCGTGTCGGTGGCGGGGTCGCCGCCGGCGGAGGCGTCGTAGCCCACCAGGTCGGCCCAGCCGGGGGCGTTGGCGACGAAGTGGGTGGTGTCCACCTCGGCGGCCAGGACCTCGCCGCCCCCGGCCAGGGCGATCCGGACCCAGTCGTTGGCCTTGTCGCGCCGACGCCGGGTCTCCCAGCCCTCGCCCATGACGGTGGCGCGGCCGGGAGCGTTCAGGTTGTGCGGGGAGGAGAAGTAGCGGTCCGAGGCGGCCTCGGCGACGCCGCCGGTCTCCTGGGCGGCGAGGTCGAAGGTGAGGCCGTCGAGCTCGCGCGGGTCGGGCAGCACCTCGCCGTGCACCCGCAGCCGGGCGACGCCCCCGTCGGGCCAGATGTTGAGCCGGACGTGCGTCCAGCGGGTGCCGTTGTCGACCGCGAACCCGTGCGCGGTGTCGCCCTTCAGCGGGGTGCGCGGCACCAGGTCCGTCCACTCGGCGGCCTCGACCTCGGCGGGCGAGGGGTGGCCGGGTACGGAGGCGGCCTGGACGGAGGCGGTCTCCGGGTAGTTGCCGGTGAAGTGCGCGGTGTCGACGACCACGCCGCGGATCACGCCCGCCGCGCCGAGCCGGACGATCGCCCAGTCGTGGTCCTCGTCGGTCGGGTGCGGCTGGTCGGCCGAGGCGCCGCGGCGGCGGCGGGACTCCCAGCCGTCCATGATCTGGCCCTTGTGGCCGAAGGTGTGCGGCCGGAACTCGGCGGGCCGGGCGACCAGCAGGTTCTCCGCGTCGGCGAAGGTGTCCTCGTTGGTGGCGACGACGCCGGCGCCCAGCCGGCGGGAGGCCAGGTCGACCAGCTCGGTGAAGGGCGCGGCCGCGGTCTTCTCGGTGCTCAACTCGACTCTCCTCAAGGACGGGTGATCTGCCGGCCGAACGGCTCGCCGGCGGTGTCGACCGCCCGGCCGCGGAGCCAGGTGGTGCGCACCGCGCCGGTGAGGGTGCGGCCGGCGTACGGGGTGACGGGGTTGCGGTGGTGCAGCTGCTCGGCGTGCACCGCGAAGTCGGCGTCCGGGTCGAAGGCGACGAGGTCGGCGTCGTACCCGGGGGCGATGGCGCCCTTCGTGCCGGTGAGGCCGACCAGGGCGGCCGGGCCGGAGGCCATCCAGCGGACGACGTCCGCGAGGGTGTGGCCGCGGCGGCGGGCCTCCGTCCAGACGGCGGGCAGGCCGACCTGCAGGGAGGCGATGCCGCCCCAGGCCGCGGCGAAGTCGCCGCTGCCGCCGTAGCGCCGGAGCAGCTTCAGGTCCGGGGTGGACGGCGAGTGGTCGGAGACGACGGCGGCGAACTCGCCGGCCGCGAGGGCCGCCCAGAGGGCGTCCCGGTTGGACTCGGAGCGGATCGGCGGGCAGCACTTGAAGGCGGTGTCGCCGTCCGGCACCTCCTCCGCGGTGAGGGTGAGGTAGTGCGGGCAGGTCTCGGCGGTCACCTGCACGCCGTCCTCCCGGGCCTGCCGCAGCAGCGGCAGCACGGCGGCCGAGGAGACGTGCAGGATGTGCACCCGGGTGCCGGTGCGGCGGGCGGTGTCGAGCAGCCGGGCGACGGCGGCGGCCTCGGCGTCGTCGGGCCGGGAGGCCAGGAAGTCGCGGTAGTGCACGCCGGGCTGCTGCGGGGCGGCGTCGAGGACGGCCGGGTCCTCGGCGTGGATGATCGCGAGCGCGCCGAGCCGGGCCTGCTCGGCGAGCGCGGACTCCAGGTCCTCCTGGGTGGCCAGGTGCGGGAACTCGTCCACGCCGGACGGGGCGAGGAAGCTCTTGAAGCCGAAGACGCCGGCCTCGTGCAGCGCCGCCAGGTCGCCGGTGTTGCCGGGCACCGCGCCGCCCCAGAAGCCGAGGTCGACCCAGGCCTGGCCCTCGGCGGTCTTCCGCTTGGCCTCCAGCCCGGCGGGCGTGGTGGTCGGCGGGACGGAGTTCAGCGGCATGTCGACGATCGTGGTGACACCGCCGGCGGCGGCCGCCCGGGTGGCCGTGGCGAAGCCCTCCCACTCGGTGCGGCCGGGCTCGTTGACGTGCACGTGGGTGTCGACCAGGCCGGGCAGCAGGGCGGTGTCGCCGAGGTCGGTGAGGTGGCGGTCCCCCGCGAGCAGCGAGCCGTGCGCGGCGACCTGGGCGATCCGCCCGTCCTGGACGAGGACGTCGGCCGGGCGCTCGCCGTCCGGCAGGACGACCCGGCGGGAGCGGATCACGGCCGGGGTGGACGGCGTGTCGCTGAGGGGCATCGGGACCTCCGAAACGAGGGTACGAGTGGGGAGTGCCGAAGGCGCGCAGGGGAGTTGGGCCGCCGTCGGGTGCCGGACGGCTGCGAGTGCTCGGAGCCTAGGCCCGCCTTCAACAAAACGTCAATGTAGGAATCCACAAGGGGTTGCGGGCTACCGGCCGAGCAGTTCGGCGGCCAGCCGCTCCCCCGCGGTCTCGGCGAGCTCGCCGGCCCTGGTCATGCTCTCGCCCGGCCGCTCGGCCAGGTCGGTGAGCGCCACGGCCGCGGCGAAGCCCGCCGCCCGCCACTCCGGTTCCGACAGTTCCAGCCGTCCGGCCACGGCAGCCACCCGAACCCCCGCCCGAGTGGCCGCCGCGGCGACGCCGGCGGGGGCCTTGCCGTGGAGCGTCTGCGCGTCCAGGCATCCCTCACCGGTGACGACGAGGCGCGCCCCACGCACTGCCTCGTCGAAGCCCAGGAGATCGAGGAGGAGCTCGATCCCGGGCCGCATGGTGGCGCCGAGCAGGGCCAGGGCGGCGAAGCCGACCCCTCCTGCCGCCCCGGCGCCGGGGGCGTCGCGGACGTCCCGGCCGGTGACCGCCCGGACGGCGTCCGCCCAGACGGTCAGACCTTCCTCCAGGACCACCAGGTCGTCGCCGTCCGCGCCCTTCTGCGGGCCGTACACGGCGGTGGCGCCGCGCGGCCCGAGCAGCGGGTTGTCCACGTCGCAGGCGACCACCACGTCCACCCCGGGGAGCGGGTCGGCCAGCGGTCCGAGGTCGATCCGGGCGAGCCGGCGCAGGGCCGCGCCGCCCGGTGGCAGCTCGCCGCCGTCCGCGTCGTACAGGCCGACGCCGAGCGCCTGGACCATGCCCGCGCCGCCGTCGGTGCAGGCGCTGCCGCCGAGGCCGAGCACGATCCGCTCGGCGCCGAGCGAGACGGCCCGGGCGATCAGCTGGCCGACCCCGTAGGAGCCGGCCGCCAGCGGGGCGGTGCGGCCGCCGGGGAGCCGGGCGAGGCCGGAGGCCTGCGCCAGCTCGACCACGGCGGTGTCGCCGCGGACGGCGATCGCCGCGTCCACCGGCAGACCGGTCGGTCCCGCCACCTTGACCGCGACCCGTTCGAAGCCGGCCGCGAGGGCGGCCGCCAGGGTGCCCTCGCCACCGTCGGCGACCGGGAGTTCGCGGACCTCGGTGCCGGGGGCGGCGCGGCGGACGCCGGCGGCGATCCGGGCGGCGACCTCGGCGCCCTCCAGGGAGCCCTTGAACTTGTCGGGCGCGACGACCACATGGCCCTGAGCGGGGGTGGCGGGCATGGGGGTGGCCTTTCTTCGGGAACGTCTACGTACTGGCACTACCCAGGTGGGCGGGGGTTGCGCAGGTGCCGCCCACCCGGGGGCGTGGTGGGCCCCCTCTCCGCCGTTCCTCTCGTCCCGCTTCCGACGTTCGAGAGGCTCCCCTCGGCAGGAGAGGGGGCCGGGGCGGCGCGCACGGGCACGACCGAAGTGCCTACCGGGAGGGTGGCGCGCCGCCGGCCTGGGACGACCGGCAGGGGGCGGGCAGGGCCGCGGCCCGCTGCCGGTCGGGTTGCTGCCTCCTGGCGGCGCGGGCACGACCGGACAGGTACACGCCGCCAGGAGGAGTCGGGGGGACGGGGCGGGTCAGACCGTCCGGCCGGAGAGCCGCTCGACGCCGCGCAGCAGGGCGGAGTGGTCGAGCGAGCCGTCGCCGTTGGCGCGGGCGGAGGCGACCAGCTGGGCCACCACGGCACCGACCGGCAGGGCGGCGCCGACGGCGCGGGCGGCGTCGGTGACGATGCCCATGTCCTTGTGGTGCAGGTCGATCCGGAAGCCGGGGGCGAACTCGCGGTTCAGCATGTTCGCCCGCTTGCGGTTGAGCACGGTGGAGCCGGCCAGGCCGCCGCCGAGCACCTCCAGCGCGGCCTGCAGGTCGACGCCGGCGTTCTCCAGGAAGACCACGGCCTCGGCGAGGACCTGGATGTTGACGGCCACGATCAGCTGGTTGGCGGCCTTCACGGTCTGGCCGGCGCCGGCCGGGCCGACGTGGATCACCGTGGTGCCGAGGGCGTCGAGCAGCGGCTTGGCCTCGGCGAAGTCCTCCGCCGCGCCGCCGACCATGATCGACAGGACGGCCTCGACCGCGCCGGCCTCGCCGCCGGAGACCGGGGCGTCCAGGGTGCGCACGCCGCGCTCCTTGGCCGCGGCCTCGACCTTGATCGAGGTCTGCGGGGTGATCGAGGACATGTCGATCACCAGGGTGCCCGGCTGCGCGTTCTCCAGGACACCGCCCTCGCCCAGGATCACCTGCTCGACCTGCGGGTCGGCCGGGACCATGGTGATGACGACCTCGGCGTCCTTCACCGCGTCGGCGATGCTGGTGGCGCCGTGGCCGCCGGCGGCGACCAGGGCGTCGATCTGCGGCTGGGTGAGGTTGTAGCCGGTGACGTGGTGGCCGGCCCTGACCAGGTTGGCGGCCATCGGGCTGCCCATGATGCCGAGGCCGATGAAGGCGATCTTGCGGCTCATCGCGTCGTGCTCCTTGCGTTGGGGAGGTGGTGGGAGGGGGCTCAGCCGGCGCGCAGTTCGCGCGGGAGCCAGGCGAAGCTGTCGGCGCTGACGCCGGTGGAGGGCTTGTACTCCAGGCCGATCCGGCCCTGGTAGCCGGCGGCGGTGAGCCGGGCGAAGAGGTCCTCGAAGTCGAGTCCGCCGGTGCCGGGCTCGTTGCGGGCCGGGACGTCGGCGATCTGCACGTGGCCGATCCGGTCGGCGTACGTCGAGATCACCGCCGCCAGGTCCTCGCCGTTCCTGGCCAGGTGGTAGAGGTCGCAGAGGAACCTGGCGTTGCCGAGGCCGGTGGCCGCGTTGACCTTGTCCACGACCTCGACCGCCGCCTCGGCGCTGAGCAGCGCGTAGTCCGGGGACTCGACCGCGTTGAGGGTCTCGATCAGCAGGACCGCGCCGACGGAGTGCGCGGCCCGGGCGGCGAGGACGAGGTTCTCCAGCGCCAGGGCGTCCTGCTCGGCCGGGTCGGCGCCCGCCACCCGGTTGCCGTAGAGGGCGTTCAGCGCCTTGGTGCCGAGGGAGTCGGCGAGGGCCGCGGCGACCGGGACGTTGGCCCGGAAGCGCTCGCTCTCGGCCGGCACCGAGGCGGTGCCGCGGGCGCCCTTGACGAGGTCGTCGAGGAAGTTGAGGCCGGTGAGCTGCACGCCGGCGTCGGTGAAGGCCTTGCGGAGCGCGTCCAGCTCGGCCTGCGAGGGGTCGTGCTCCTCGCCGAAGGGCCACCAGAGCTCGGCGGCGGTGAAGCCGGCCGCGGCCGCGGCGGCGGGGCGCTCCAGCAGCGGGAGCTCGTTGAACAGGATCGACAGGTTGACCGTGTAGCTGTGCGCGGCGGCGGCAGTCACGTGCTCACCTTCCCTCTCTTCCGTTCCCGACTTCCACGATCCGGAAGGGGGATTCTGTCTGATGGAAGCTTCGCCGAGGAGCTTCCGGGCCGTCAAGGTCGCCGCAACAATTTGTTGAAGTGGCCGAACGGCGCCGGTCGCACCGCCCGCGGCCTGTCCGATCACCCAGCCGTCCCGCGCACCCGTACGCCCGGTCCGACCCTTGCGCGGGCCGTCTAGAGTGAGCGCGTGCGATTGATGGTGGAGTTCACGACAGAACCGTTCGAGCTGGACGGCTTCCCGGACCACGCCAAGGCCGCCCGCCGGGTCGTGGACGAGGCCGGCCTCGACGTCTCGGTCGGGCCCTTCGGCACCAGCGCCGAGGGCGACGCCGAGCAGACCCTGGCCGCGGTGACGCGCCTGCTGCGCGAGACCCTGGAGGCCGGGGCGACCCGGATCTCCGTCCAGATCAGCGTGCTCGGCGACGAGCAGTCCCCGGAAGGAGGGGGTACGC
>NZ_JBEYFP010000340.1:0-6356 GCF_040634455.1 Kitasatospora sp. NPDC007106 | reverse complement strand
CCCGGAGGTGCCGATGCAGACGCCGATGTTGCCGGGGTTGGCACGGGTGTAGCCCTCGGCCATGTGGGACGCGCCCTCGACGTGGCGGGCCAGTGTGTGGTGGACGTCGCCGGCGGCCTTGAGGGCGGCGTAGAAGGGGTTGATCGCCGCGCCGGGCACGCCGAACGCATTGGTCACGCCCTCGCGCTTGAGGATCTCAACTGCCGCGCGGGCGGCTGTCATTCGAGGCATCGGCTTCTCCTGCCCGGCGGAAGTTCCGCAATGTGAAATACTGATTCTGGACTGCGGAATCAAAGTAAGCCGAGGCCGCGGGGAGCGTCAAGGTAGGTTTCAACAGATCGTTGAAGACTTCGGCGGGGGTGGCCCGGCGGGCACCACAATGGGGAGGGAGAGGGGGCGAGCCGCATGCCGTACATCGCCGTCAGTGCGCTCAGCCACGAGGGCCTGGTCCGCGACCACAACGAGGACAGCCTGGCCGTCGGACCGTGGACGCTCTGCGCCACCGTCACCGAGAGCCCGCAGACCCTGCTCTTCCCGCTCGGCGGCACGCCCGTCGTAGTGGCGGTCGCGGACGGACTCGGCGGCCACCCGGCCGGCGAGGTCGCCTCCTCGCTCACCGCCCGCCGGCTCGCCGCGTCCGGCACCGCCCTGCGCTCCGAGGACGACGTCCGCCGCGAACTCCGCTCCTGCAACAGCACCCTGTACGAGGCCGCGGAGGCCGACCCGGACCTCACCGGCATGGGCACCACCGTCGCCGGCCTGGTGCTGAGCGCCGAGCACGTCCTGGTGTTCAACATCGGCGACAGCCAGGTCTTCGAGATCGCCGGGACGGCCGCCGCCCCCGAACTGCGGCTGCTCAGCACCGACGACAGCCCGCCGCCCCCGCCCGGCCGGCGCACCACCAACATCGTCACCAGCACCCTGGGCGGCACCGTCGTCCGCCGCGAGGTCGAGCCGCACCTGCGCCGGCTGCCCGCCGCGGCCGGCGCCCGCTACCTGGTGTGCAGCGACGGCCTGACCGACCCGGTGCCGCCGGAGGAGCTGGCCGCCGTCCTCGCCGGCGAGGACGACCAGCGGGCCGCCTTCGAGCTCTGGCGGGCCGCGATCGAGGCGGGCGGACCGGACAACATCACCCTGGCGCTGGTGCGGATCGAGGAGTGAGCCGACGGCCGCCGCCGATCGGGTGAGCCATCGGGCTCCCGATGGCTCCCATCGGTCCGGCTATTGGCCCGACCGAGGGTCGGCGGCCTAGCGTCGGGGGAGAGCCCACCGAAGGAGTGACCGCCGACATGGCGAAGATCCTGTTTGTGATGACCGGCGCCGACCACTGGACCCTGGCCGACGGCAGCAAGCACCCCACCGGCTACTGGGCGGAGGAGTTCCTCACCCCGTACCGCGCCTTCACCGCCGCCGGGCACGAGGTCGTGGTGGCCACGCCGGGCGGCGTGCGGCCGACCGCGGACGCCGGCAGCCTGTCCGCCGGCGCCCTCGGCGGCGAGGAGAACGCCGCCGAGGCGGCCGCCGCGATCGCCGCCGCCGAGCCGCTGCGGCACCCGGTCGCGCTGACCGACGTCGACCCGGCCGACTACGCGGCCGTCTTCTACCCCGGCGGCCACGGCCCGATGGAGGACCTCGCCGTCGACGCCGACTCGGGCCGGCTGCTCACCGCCGTGCTCGACGCCGGCCTGCCGCTGGGCGTGGTCTGCCACGGTCCGGCCGCGCTGCTCGCCGCGGTGCGCCCGGACGGCACGCCGACCGTCGCCGGGTACCGGCTGACCGGTTTCAGCAACACCGAGGAGCGGCTCGCCGGTCTCGCCGACCGCGCCCCATGGCTGCTGGAGGACCGGCTGGTGGCGCTCGGCGCCGACTACGCGGCGGGCGAGCCCTGGGCGCCGTACACCGTCACCGACCGCAACCTGTACACCGGGCAGAACCCGGCCTCGTCCGGCCCGCTGGCCGAGGAGCTGCTCAAGGCGATCGGCTGAGGCAGCGGCCCGGTAGGTCCCGGGACACGACAACTGCTTGACATCATCAAGCAGAACGGGCGGGAGCCGACCACCGGCTCCCGCCCGTTTCCGCCTGCTCCCGCTTGTTCCCGCCCGCCCCTCTTCCCGGCAAGGACGCCGGTCAGCCGACCGGCACCTCCAGCACCGCCTTGCGGTGGCTGAACGCCTCGATCGAGTACCGGCCGTGGTAGCTGCCCATGCCGCTCTCCCCCACCCCGCCGAACGGCAGGTCGGAGACGGTCAGGTGGGCGAGCGGCAGGCCGAACCCGAGCCCGCCCGAGGAGGTCTCCTCGGCGAGCCGGCGCCGGGTCTCCTCCGAGGGGCTGAACACGTACAGGGCGAGCGGCTTCTCCCGGTCGTTGACGAAGTCGATCGCCTCGTCCAGGCCGGCGACCTCGACGATCGGCAGGATCGGGCCGAAGATCTCCTCCTGCATCACGGGGGAGTCCGGCGACACCTCGGCGAGCACGGTCGGCGCGAGGTAGCGGCCGGCCCGGTCGTGGCCGCCGCCGACCACCGTCCGGCCGGAGCCCAGCAGCGCGGCCAGCCGGTCGAAGTGCCGCTCGTTGACGATCCGGCTGTACAGCGGCGAGGCGGCCGGGTCCTCGCCGTACCGGGCCTCCACCGCGTCGGCCAGCAGCGGCTCCAGCGCGCGGGCGGTGGCCGGGTCGGTCAGCACGTAGTCCGGGGCGACGCAGGTCTGGCCGGCGTTCAGGAACTTGCCCGCCACCAGGCGCTCCGCCACCACCGCGAGGTCCGCCCCCGCGTCGACGAACGCCGGTGACTTGCCGCCCAGTTCGAGGGTGACCGGGGTGAGGTGCTCGGCGGCGGCCCGCATCACGACCCGTCCGACCGCCCCGTTGCCGGTGTAGAAGATGTGGTCGAACCGCTGGGCCAGCAGCGCCGTGGTCTCCGGCACCCCGCCCTCCACCACCGCGACCGCCGCGGTGTCCAGGTACGCGGGCAGCAGCCGGGCGAGCAGGGCGGAGGTGGCCGGCGCCAGTTCGCTGGGCTTGGCCACCACCGCGTTGCCGGCCGCCAGCGCCCCGGCGACCGGCGCCAGCAGCAGCTGCACCGGGTAGTTCCACGGGGCGATCACCAGGACGACTCCGAGCGGGTCGTACTGCGTCCGCGCCCGTGCGCCGGCCAGCCGCTCGGGCACCGGCGCGTCCTCGGGCCGCAGCCAGTCGGCGAGGTGCTCCAGGGTGTGGTCGATCTCCCGCACCACGAAGTCGACGTCGGTGCGCATCGCCTCCTGCTCGCTCTTGCCGAGGTCGGCGCCGAGCGCCGCGGCGAGCTCCGGCCCGTTCTCGGTGAGCAGCGCGCGCAGCCGGTGCAGCTGCCCGGTGCGCCAGGACAGCGGTCGGGTGCGGCCGGTGCGGAAGGCCGCGCGCAGGCGGGCGACGAGGTCGGCGGGCTGCTCGGCCGGGCGGTCGTTCATGGGGGTTCCTCGCAGGGAATGGTTGATATCCTCAACTACCTGCTTTCAGGAAACGCCGGTTACTTGAGGATGTCAAGTGAATCCAGATGCGTCGGACCTGGTGGAGCCGCTCGCCCGCGTGGTCCGCGGCTACTACGACGACCTGGCGGCGGTCGCCGGGCGGCACGGTCTCAGCACCACCCAGGCCCGCGCGCTCATCGCCCTCGACCACCCGCTCAGCATGAGCGCGCTCGCCGAGCACCTGGTCTGCGACGCCTCCAACGCCACCGGGCTGGTCGCCCGGATGGAGGCCCGCGGACTGGTGGCGCGGACCCCCTCCCCCGAGGATCGCCGCAGCAAGACGGTGCACGCCACCGGGGACGGGCACCGGCTCGCCCGGTCCTTGCGCGCCGAGATGCACACCGTCCACGGCGCCCTCGCCGACCTCACCCCCACCGAGCGCGGCGCCCTGCTCCCGCTGCTGCACCGGCTCGGCGAACTGCTCGGCCGGCCCCGGGACTGAACCCGCGCGGCCGGCCCCGGGTCCGAACGCACGCGGCCGGCTCCGAGGGCCTCCAGGAGCCGGCCACCGTCCACCGTCCGCCGCCCGCCCGAACGTCCGCTCAGTCCGCCGCCGCCTCCCGCTCGGCACGGAACCGCGCAACCGCGGCCTCCGTCCTCGGCAGCCCGGCCAGCGGCTCGCCGACCACCCGGCCGGCCAGCTGCACCGCCGACACCACCACGTCCTCGCGCAGCTCGGCCTCGGCGATCACCCGGCTCGCCGCCAGCTGCACCTGCGCCGCGACGACGAGCTCCTCGCGCTCCCGCAGTGCCTGTGCCCGGGCGGCCGCGACCAGGGCCGCGCCCTCCTCGGCGGCCTCCTGCCGGATGCGGGCCGCCTCGTGGCGGGCGGCGTCCAGCTGCGCGCGGCGCTCCTCGTCGAGCTCCAGGGCCTCGTGGCGGATCCGTTCGGCCTCGGCGAGCCGCCCGCCGGTGGCCGCCTCGCGCTCCGCGAGGGTCCGTTCGATCCGCGGCAGCACGCGCCGGCCGAGTATCCCGAACAGGACGAAGAAGCAGATCAGACCAATGACGAATTCCACCGGGTTCGGCTCTAGAGGTCCCATGCCCCCAGACCTACCCATGTCCCGCACGGGCATGCGGTTGACCGCCCGTCAGGAACGGCCGGCCGCCGCTGCGGGAGGCCCGGCCCGGGGCCGCCGGCACCGCCCCGGCCGGGACCTGCCCGACCGCCGGTGTCCGGCGTGCGTGGCCTGACCTGCGTCCGGCCGGTTCCGGGGCATCATGTCCCCAGGCGAAGGGAGAGCCCCGTGTCGCAGCAGACCGACGCCCCCGACCCGTGGTGGCACCGCGTCGTACCCGCCGCCCCGGGCCTCCCCGTGCTCCGGCACTACCGGCGCGACTGGATCCGGGGCGACCTGCTGGCCGGTGCCACCGTGGCGGCGTACCTGGTGCCCCAGGTGATGGCCTACGCCAGTGTCGCGGGCCTGCCGCCGGTGGCGGGCCTGTGGGCGATCCTCCCGGCGATCCTGGCGTACGCCGTCCTCGGCTCCTCCCGCCTGCTCTCCGTAGGCCCGGAGTCCACCACCGCGCTGATGACCGCCACCGCGATCGGGCCCCTCGCCGCCGGGGACAGCTCCCGGTACGCCGTCCTCGCCGCGGCCCTCGCCGTGGTCGTCGGTCTGCTCTGCGTGGTGGCGTGGGTGGCGCGGCTCGGCTTCGTCGCCGACCTGCTGTCCCGGCCCGTCCTGATCGGCTACCTGGCGGGCGTCGCCCTGATCATGATGGTGGACCAGCTGACCAAGCTCACCGGCGTGGAGACCGAGGGCGAGGGCTTCTTCCCCCAGCTGGTGTCGTTCTTCGAGAACATCTCCGACCTCCACGCGGCCACCGTGGTGTTCAGCGCGGCCGCGCTGCTCTTCCTCTTCGTCGCGGGCCGGTTCCGCGGCGTCCCGGGCCCGCTGCTGGCACTGCTGCTGGGGACGGCCGTGGTGGCGGCCTTCGGCCTGGAGGAGCACGGCATCAAGGTGATCGGCGCGATCCCTCCCGGCCTGCCCAGCCCGGACTTCCCCAGCCTCTCCGACCTGTCCCAGCTGGTGCTGCCCGCCCTGGGCGTGCTGCTGGTCGGCTACACGGACGTGATCCTCACGGCCCGCGCCTTCGCCACCCCGGGCGACGGCACCCGGCTGGACGCCGACCAGGAGCTGCTGGCGCTCGGCGCGGCGAACGTCGGCGCCGGTGTGCTGCACGGCTTCCCGGTGAGCAGCAGCGCCAGCCGCACCGCGCTCGCCCAGTCCACGGGCGGCCGTACCCAGGCGTACGCGCTCACTGCGGGGCTGGCCGTGGTGGCGGTGCTGCTGTTCTTCAGCTCGCTGCTCAGCCACACCCCGACGGCCGTCCTCGGCGCCCTGGTCGTCTACGCGGCCGTCCGCATGATCGACGTGTCGGGGTTCCGCCGGCTGCTCTCCTTCCGCCGCGGGGAGTTCCTGCTGGCACTCGGCTGCCTGGCGGGCGTCCTCGCGCTGGACATCCTCTACGGCGTGCTGGTCGCGGTGGGCCTGTCCATCGCCGAACTGCTGGCCCGGGTGGCCCGCCCGCACGACGCCGTCCTCGGCACGGTGCCGGGGGTCGCCGGCATGCACGACGTCGACGACTACCCGGCCGCGCAGACCGTGCCCGGCCTGGTGGTCTACCGCTACGACTCGCCGCTCTTCTTCGCCAACGCCGAGGACTTCCGCCGCCGCGCGCTGGCCGCCGTCGACGACCAGCACGAGCCGGTGCACTGGTTCGTCCTCAACGCCGAGGCCAACGTCGAGGCTTCATCGCCGCCTACCCGTCCTTCGCGCAGCTGTTCGTCGCCGAGACCTGGCGCACCAACCGGGCCTGGCACGAGTCGCTGCGGATGATGCGCG
>NZ_JBEYFP010000339.1:0-6363 GCF_040634455.1 Kitasatospora sp. NPDC007106 | reverse complement strand
GCCCCGCCGCGGCGGGGGCCCTCCGGTCGTGCACGGGGGAGCGGGGCGTCAGCCGCCGAACTCCTCCAGGCTCTTCTGGGCCTGGTCCAGCAGGGCCTGACGGCCCGCCAGCTCGGACTCCAGCTTGGCGACCCGGCTCGCGTTGCCGGCCGCACGGGCCTTGTCCAGGTCCGCCTGCAGCCTGTCCACGGCCTGCTGCAGCAGCCCGGTCATGCCGGCCGCGCGGGCCTTGGCCTCCGGGTTGGTGCGCTGCCACTCGGCGTCCTCGGCCTCGCGGATCGCCCGCTCGACGGCGTTCAGCCGGCCGTCCAGCTGGCCGCGGGCGGCACGCGGCACGTGGCCGATCGCCTCCCAGCGCTCGTTGACCTCGCGCAGCGCCGCCTTCGCCGCCTTGAGGTCGGTGATCGGCAGGATCGCCTCCGCCTCCAGCAGCAGCGCCTCCTTGAGCTTCTGGTTCTCGCCCTGCTCGGCGTCCCGCTCGCTGAACGCGGAGGACCGGGCCTGGAAGAAGACGTCCTGGGCGCCGCGGAACCGCGCCCACAGCTCCTCCTCCGCGTCCCGCTGCGCCCGCCCGGCCGCCTTCCACTGCGCCATCAGGTCGCGGTAGCGCGCGGCGGTGTCGCCCCACTCCGTCGAGCCGGAGAGCGCCTCGGCCTCGGCGACCAGCTTCTCCTTGGTCTGCCGGGCGTGCTCGCGCTCGTTGTCGAGCGCAGCGAAGTGCGCCTTGCGGTGCTTGGAGAACACCGAGCGGGCGTGCGAGAAGCGGTGCCACAGCTCGTCGTCGCTCTTGCGGTCCAGCCGGGGCAGGCCCTTCCAGGTCTCCACCAGGGCGCGCAGCCGGTCGCCGGCCTCCCGCCACTGGGTCGACTCGGCGAGCTGCTCGGCCTCGGCGACCAGCGCCTCCTTGGAGGAACGCGCGTCCTCCTGGGCCTTCGCGCGGGCCGCGCGCCGCTCCGCCTGGCGGGACTCGATCTCGCCGCTCAGCGTCTCGAGGCGCTTGGCGAGCGAGTCCAGGTCGCCGACCGCGTGCGCCTCGGCCACCTGGGCCTTGAGGTGGTCCAGGGCGACCTGGGCCTCCTTGGCGGCCAGGTCGGTCTTCCGGACGCGGTGCTCCAGCAGGCCGATCTCGGCCTCCAGCCCCTGGTACTTGCGCTCGAAGTACGCCAGGGCCTCCTCCGGGGAGCCGGCCTGCCAGGAGCCGACGACGCGTTCGCCCTCGGCCGTCCTGACGTACACGGTCCCCTGCTCGTCGACACGGCCCCACGGGTCGCTGCTCACAGCGCCTCCTCCAATGACGTCCCGCCCGCCGCATCGGCGTCGGCACGTCGTCCACAGTTGAATGTGCGGCGGACCGGTGGAGTCCGCCGTCCTGCCGCCGAGTGCTGCCGAGGGTGACGGCCGACGGTCAGGGCACCCTATACAACAGCAACATAGGCGACCAGCGTCGGTGCTGTCCGCATCCGGGCCGGGTGATTTCCCGGCCGATCGCGGTGACCGGACGGCCGGGAGCCGGCCGGTCACCGCCCGGAGGGATCAACCCTTCGTCGTGGTCACCGAGTTGAGGACGACGTCGGCCACCGGCGCGCCGTCGCCGCCGCCGCCCTGCACACCGCCCGCGGCGATGTTCTGCACGACGTCGAGGCCGCCCGTCACCTTGCCGAACGGCGTGTAGTTCGGCGGGAGCTGGGTGTCCTTGTAGACCAGGAAGAACTGGCTGCCGTTGGTGCCCGCGCCGGCGTTGGCCATCGCGACCGTGCCGGCCGGGTAGGTCGCGCCGGTCAGGTTCTCGTCCGCGAACTGGTAGCCGGGGCCGCCGGACCCGGTGCCCGTCGGGTCGCCGCACTGCAGCACGTAGATGCCCTCGGTGGTGAGCCGGTGGCACTTGGTGTGGTCGAAGTACTTCTCGTTCGACAGGAACGCGAAGGAGTTCACCGTGTGCGGGGCCTTCGCGGCGTCCAGCGCGATGGTGACCTTGCCGCAGCTGGTGTCCAGCGCCATCGTGTACGAGGCCTTGGTGTCCACCGTCATCGCCGGCTCGGTCTTGAACTGCTTGCCGTTCGGGGAGCCCGGGGCCGGCGTGGTGCAGCCCTTGACCGGGGTGGCCGCCGCGGTCGGCGTGGGGGCCGCGGCCGCGTCCTTCTTGTCGCCGTCCGAGCCGCCGAGCGCCCAGGCCGTACCGGCAGCCGCGACCACCGCGACGGCCACGCCCGCGCCGACCAGCACGTTGCGCTTGCGCGCCTGCTTCTGGGCCTCGGCCCGGCGCTGGATCTGGCGCTCGTACTTCTCGCGGGCGAGCTGCCGCCGCCGCTGTTCGCTGCTGACCACCGGCCGTGTCTCCTGATGAATGCTGAGGCGGGGATTGGGGGGTTCCGGTGCGGATCATCGCATCCGCAGGCGGCCAAGTGTAAGGACCCCGGGCGTAAGCACGAGATCAAACGGCTCCGCCACTGGGCTATCTGGTTCGCTCCCGGTGGCGTGCCGCCGGTAGGCTGCGGTGTGACCGGGCGGTGACACGACCGCCCGCGACCTCCCGACTCGCCGCCCGAATCGACCGAAGGACTCACGTGTTCGTCGCCGGATTTCCCGCCGGAGCCTGGGGCACCAACTGCTACCTGGTCGCACCGGCCGCCGGCGAGGAGTGCGTGATCGTCGACCCCGGCCACGAGGCCGCGCGGGGCGTCGAGGACCTCGTCCGCGAGCACCGGCTCAAGCCGGTCGCGGTGCTGCTCACCCACGGGCACATCGACCACATCGCCTCCGTGGTCCCGGTCTGCGGCGCCCGCGGCGTCCCGGCGTGGATCCACCCCGAGGACCGCTACATGATGAAGGACCCGGGCCGCGGCCTGGGCCGCTCGCTCGGGCAGCAGATCATGGGCTCGATCACCGTCGGCGAGCCGGACGACGTCCGCGAACTCACCGACGGCAGCGTGCTGGAACTCGCCGGCCTGGAGCTCACCGTCGACCACGCCCCCGGCCATACCAGGGGGTCGGTGACCTTCCGGACGCCCTCGTCGGACCAGATCCCCCCGGTCCTGTTCTCGGGCGACCTGCTGTTCGCCGGCTCCGTCGGGCGTACGGACCTCCCGGGCGGGGACAGCAAGGCGATCATGGAATCGCTGGCCCGGGTGTGCCTGCCCCTCGACGACGAGACCGTGGTCCTGTCCGGCCACGGCTCCCAGACCACCATCGGCCGCGAGCGCGCCACCAACCCGTACCTCCTGCAGGCGGCCGGTGCGCAGGACGCTCCGGCCCACCCGCGACGAGGAATGTGACGGAAGAGACGTTGAGCACCTTCTCCGCCCCCAAGGGCACCTACGACCTGCTGCCCCCGAGCTCCGCGACCTTCCTGGCGATCCGCGAGCGCCTCTCCGCGCCCGCCCGCCTGGCCGGGTACGGCTACGTCGAGACGCCGGTCTTCGAGGACGTGAAGCTCTTCTCCCGCGGTGTCGGCGAGTCCACCGACATCGTCACCAAGGAGATGTACAACCTCACCACCAAGGGCGGCGACGAGCTCGCGCTGCGCCCCGAGGGCACCGCCTCGGTGCTGCGCGCCGCCCTCCAGGCCAACCTGCACAAGCAGGGCAACCTACCGGTCAAGCTCTGGTACTCGGGCTCGTACTACCGTTACGAGCGCGCCCAGAAGGGCCGCTACCGCCAGTTCGCCCAGGTCGGCGCCGAGGCGATCGGCGCGGAGGACGCAGCGCTCGACGCCGAGCTGATCGTCCTCGCCGACGACGCCTTCCGCTCGCTCGGCCTGAGCGACTACACGCTGCTGCTCAACAGCCTCGGCGACAAGCAGTGCCGCCCGGTCTACCGCGCCGCCCTGGTCGAGTTCCTGGCCGGCCTCGACCTCGACGAGGACACCCGCCGCCGCGCGGAGATCAACCCGCTGCGCGTCCTCGACGACAAGCGCGAGTCGGTGCAGGCCCAGCTCGGCGGCGCCCCGATGCTGCGCGACTACCTCTGCGAGGACTGCAAGGCCTACGACGAGAAGGTCCGCGAGCTGCTCACCGCCAACGGCGTGGCCTTCACCGACGACCCCAAGCTCGTCCGCGGCCTGGACTACTACACCCGCACCACCTTCGAGTTCGTGC
Source organism: Kitasatospora sp. NPDC007106 (assembly GCF_040634455.1). NCBI lineage: Bacteria > Bacillati > Actinomycetota > Actinomycetes > Kitasatosporales > Streptomycetaceae > Kitasatospora > Kitasatospora sp. NPDC007106. Next base: position 2,269 of record NZ_JBEYFP010000339.1, on the reverse strand, counting down.
ACAACGGCCTCGGCGCGCAGTCCGCGATCGGCGGCGGCGGCCGCTACGACGGGCTCTCCGAGATGATCGGCGGCCCCGCGCTGCCGTCCGTCGGCTGGGCCCTCGGGGTGGACCGCACCTACCTGGCCCTGGAGGCCGAGGGCGTCGTCCTCGACCTGCCCGCGCCGACCGCCGTCTACGCCGTCGCGCTCGGCGAGGAGGCCAAGAACGTCCTCTTCGCCAAGGTGGTCGAGCTGCGCCGCGCAGGGGTGGCCACCGACCTCGCCTTCGGCGTCAAGAGCATCAAGAACGCCATGAAGTCCGCCGACCGTTCCGGCGCCCGCTTCGCCCTGGTCGCCGGGGACCGAGATCTCGCCGCCGGGGTCGTCCAGCTCAAGGACATGACCACCGGCGAGCAGGTCCCCGTCGCCCTCGAAGCACTCGTATCCACCCTGAAGGAGAAGCAGCTGTGATCCGCACGCACGACGCGGGCACGCTCCGCGCGGAGCACGCCGGAACGACCGTCACCCTGGCCGGCTGGGTCGCCCGCCGCCGCGACCACGGCGGCGTGGCCTTCATCGACCTGCGCGACGCCTCCGGCACCGTGCAGATCGTCGTCCGCGACCTGGACTCGGTGCACGGCCTCCGCGCCGAGTACTGCGTCAAGGTCGTCGGCGAGGTCCGCGTGCGCCCCGAGGGCAACGAGAACCCCGACATCGCCACCGGCGCCGTCGAGGTCGTCGTCAGCGCGATCGAGGTGCTCTCCGAGGCCGCCCCCGTCCCGTTCCCGGTCGCCGAGTACGAGCCCGGCACGGTCAACGAGGAGGTGCGCCTGCGCTACCGCTACCTGGACCTCCGCCGCGAGGGCCCGGCCCGCGCGCTGCGCCTGCGCTCCAAGGTCAACAACATCATCCGCCGGGTGATGGAGGAGAACGACTACCTCGACATCGAGACGCCGTACCTCACCCGCTCCACCCCCGAGGGCGCCCGCGACTTCCTCGTCCCCGTCCGCCTGCAGCCCGGCCACTGGTACGCCCTGCCGCAGTCGCCCCAGCTGTTCAAGCAGCTGCTGATGGTGGCCGGCATGGAGCGCTACTACCAGATCGCCCGCTGCTTCCGCGACGAGGACTTCCGCGCCGACCGCCAGCCGGAGTTCACCCAGCTCGACATCGAGGCCTCGTTCGTCGACCAGGAGGACGTCCTGGCCCTCGGCGAGAAGATCATCGGCGCGATCTGGCGCGACGTCCACGGCTACGAGGTCCCCAACCCGCTGCCGCGGATGACCTACGCCGACGCGATGGCCCGCTACGGCTCCGACAAGCCGGACGTCCGCTTCGGCCAGGAGCTGACCGACCTCACCGAGTACTTCGCCGGCACCGAGTTCCGCGTGTTCCAGGCCCCGTACGTCGGCGCGGTCGTCATGCCCGGCGGCGCCTCGCAGCCCCGCAAGCAGCTCGACGCCTGGCAGGACTGGGCCAAGGCCCGCGGCGCCCGCGGCCTCGCCTACGTCCTCGTCGACGCCGAGACCGGCGAGCTCCGCGGCCCGGTCGCCAAGAACCTCTCCGAGGAGCACCTGGCCGGCCTTGCCGCCGCCGCCGGTGCCAAGCCCGGCGACGCGGTCTTCTTCGCCGCCGGCAAGAAGGCCCCCTCGCAGGAGCTGCTCGGCGCCGCCCGCCTGGAGATCGGCCGCCGCTGCAACCTGATCGACGAGTCCCAGTGGGCCTTCCTCTGGGTCGTCGACTTCCCGATGTTCGAGCCCATCGAGGACGACAAGGGCGAGTTCCAGGGCTGGCACGCGGTGCACCACCCCTTCACCGCGCCCACCGCCGAGTCGCTCGCCACCTTCGACACCGACCCGGGCAACGCGCTCTCCAACGCCTACGACCTGGTGCTCAACGGCTCCGAGCTGGGCGGCGGTTCGATCCGTATCCACCAGCGGGACGTCCAGAAGCGCGCGTTCGACGCGATCGGCCTCTCCGAGGAGGAGGCGACCTCGCAGTTCGGCTTCCTGCTGGACGCCTTCAACTACGGCCCGCCGCCGCACGGCGGTGTCGCCTTCGGCCTGGACCGCATCGTCACCCTCCTCGGCGGGTACGACACCATCCGTGACGTCATCGCCTTCCCGAAGACGTCCACCGGTGGCGACCCGCTGACCGGTGCCCCGACCCCGATCACCCCCGCGCAGCGCCGCGAGGCCGGGGTCGACGCCAAGCCCAAGTCGGAGACCGAGCCCAAGGCCTGACCCAGGTCGGCTACCCTGTCACGGCCCCGGTCGGTGCACCGCACCGAC
>NZ_JBEYFP010000338.1:0-6389 GCF_040634455.1 Kitasatospora sp. NPDC007106 | reverse complement strand
CATCAGAGAGACCGACGCGCCACCCCTCGCATGCCCTGGGCACGAGGGGTTTTTTGTTGCACGCGAACCGTTCCATCCCTGCAAGACCACTGGCCCCAAGCGCCGCAAATCGGGACGATTGGGGCAGAGCCGGCTTACCGGTCCGACGCACGGCAGGACCCTCAACTGCCCGGGCCGGCAGAACCCGAGAAGAGACAGGCAGATGACTGAGCACGCCGCATCCCCCCGCCGCGGGGACACCCCGGCAGCCCACGCTCCGGGTCAGCAGACCACCGTCGAGACGATGACCGGAGCGCAGTCGCTCATCCGCTCCCTCGAGGCCGTAGGGGCCGACACGGTCTTCGGCATCCCCGGCGGCGCGATCCTCCCCGCGTACGACCCGCTGATGGACTCCACCAAGGTGCGCCACATCCTGGTCCGCCACGAGCAGGGCGCCGGCCACGCCGCCACCGGCTACGCGCAGGCCACCGGCCGCGTCGGCGTCTGCATGGCCACCTCCGGCCCGGGCGCCACCAACCTGGTCACCCCGCTCGCCGACGCCTACATGGACTCCGTCCCGGTCGTCGCGATCACCGGCCAGGTCGCCTCCAAGGCGATCGGCACGGACGCCTTCCAGGAGGCGGACATCTGCGGCATCACCATGCCGATCACCAAGCACAACTTCCTGGTGACCGACCCGGCCGAGATCCCCCGCGTGATCGCCGAGGCCTTCCACATCGCCGCCACCGGCCGCCCCGGCCCCGTCCTGGTCGACGTCGCCAAGGACGCCCTGCAGGCCACCACGGTCTTCCGCTGGCCGGTCGAGACCTCGCTGCCCGGCTACCGCCCGGTCACCAAGCCGCACGCCAAGCAGATCCGCGAGGCCGCGAAGATGCTGGTGAACGCCAAGCGCCCGGTGCTCTACGTCGGCGGCGGCGTGCTCAAGGCGCAGGCCAGCGCCGAGCTGCGGATCCTCGCCGAGCTGACCGGCGCCCCGGTCGTCACCACCCTGATGGCGATCGGCGTCTTCCCCGACAGCCACCCGCAGCACCTCGGCATGCCCGGCATGCACGGCTCCGTCCCGGCCGTCACCGCCCTGCAGAAGGCCGACCTGCTCTTCACCCTCGGCGCCCGCTTCGACGACCGCGTCACCGGCAAGCTGGACAGCTTCGCCCCCTACGCCAAGGTCGTCCACGCCGACATCGACCCGGCCGAGATCGGCAAGAACCGGCCCGCCGACGTCCCGATCGTCGGCGACGCCCGCGAGGTCATCGCCGACCTCATCGTCGCCGTCCAGGCCGAGTACGACGCCGGCCACAAGGGCGACTACGCCGACTGGTGGGCCAAGCTCGACGAGTGGAAGCGCACCTACCCGCTGGGCTACGAGCCCGCCCCCGCCGGCGAGCTGTCGCCCCAGCAGGTCATCGAGCGGATCGGCCAGCTGGTCGGACCGGACGCCATCTACGCCGCGGGCGTCGGCCAGCACCAGATGTGGGCCAGCCAGTTCATCCGCTTCGAGAAGCCGGCCACCTGGCTCAACTCCGGCGGCGCGGGCACCATGGGCTACGCCGTCCCGGCCGCCATGGGCGCCAAGGCCGGCAAGCCCGACACCGCCGTCTGGGCGATCGACGGCGACGGCTGCTTCCAGATGACCAATCAGGAGCTCGTCACCTGCGCCCTGAACAACATCCCGATCAAGGTCGCGGTCATCAACAACGGCTCGCTCGGCATGGTCCGCCAGTGGCAGACGCTCTTCTACAACCAGCGCTACTCCAACACCGTGCTGCACTCCGGCCCGGAGCACGACGGCAAGGAGCCGCCGGCCAACGGCACCCGGATCCCCGACTTCGTGCTGCTCTCCGAGGCGATGGGCTGCGTCGGCCTGCGCTGCGAGCGCCCGGAGGACCTGGACGCCGTCATCGAGCAGGCGATGGAGATCAACGACCGCCCGGTCGTCATCGACTTCATCGTCCACCAGGACGCCATGGTGTGGCCGATGGTGGCCGCCGGCACCAGCAACGACGAGATCCAGTTCGCCAAGGGCGTCCGGCCCGACTTCGGCGACGACCTCGACTGACGGCCCCGACCAACCGATAGAGAGCCCATGACCGCCATGTCCAAGCACACCCTCTCCGTCCTGGTCGAGAACAAGCCGGGCGTGCTCGCCCGGATCGCCTCGCTGTTCTCCCGCCGGGGCTTCAACATCGACTCCCTCGCCGTCGGCCCGACCGAGCACCCGGACATCTCCCGGATGACGATCGTCGTCAACGTCGAGGACCTGCCGCTGGAGCAGGTGACGAAGCAGCTCAACAAGCTGGTCAACGTGATAAAGATCGTCGAGCTCGACCAGAGCCAGGCCGTCCAGCGCGAGCTGGTCCTGGTCAAGGTCCGCGCCGACGCCGAGTCCCGCTCGCAGATCGTCGAGATCGTCCAGCTCTTCCGCGCCAAGACCGTCGACGTCTCGCCGGACGCCGTGACCATCGAGGCCACCGGCAGCTCCGACAAGCTGGAGGCCATGCTGCGCATGCTGGAGCCGTACGGCATCAAGGAGCTCGTGCAGTCCGGCCTGGTGGCGATCGGGCGGGGCGCCCGGTCGATCACCGACCGCTCGCTGCGCGCCCTCGACCGCAGCGCGTAGCGGCACCGGCGCGCCGCGCGGGCGCGCCGTCTCACCCCCTGAAGCACCGCCCCCGAACCCCCGCCGGGTCACCTACGGTGGAGACCGCACCACCCGGCATCACCATCACTGCAAGGAGATGTGCCCCCGTGGCCGAGCTGTTCTACGAAGACGACGCCGACCTGTCCATCATCCAGGGCCGCAAGGTCGCGGTCATCGGCTACGGCAGCCAGGGCCACGCCCACGCGCTGTCCCTGCGCGACTCGGGCGTGGACGTCCGCGTCGGCCTGAAGGAGGGCTCCAAGTCCAAGGCCGTCGCCGAGGAGGCCGGCCTGCGCGTGGTGACCCCGGCCGAGGCCGCCGCCGAGGCCGACGTCATCATGATCCTGGTGCCGGACCCGATCCAGGCCGACGTCTACGAGGAGTCCATCGCGCCGAACCTGAAGGCGGGCGACGCCCTGTTCTTCGGCCACGGCCTGAACATCCGCTTCGGCTTCATCAAGCCCCCGGCGGACGTCGACGTCTGCATGGTCGCCCCGAAGGGCCCGGGCCACCTGGTCCGCCGCCAGTACGAGGAGGGCCGCGGCGTCCCGTGCATCGTGGCCGTCGAGCAGGACGCCACCGGCAACGGCTTCGCGCTGGCCCTGTCGTACGCCAAGGGCATCGGCGGCACCAAGGCCGGCGTCATCAAGACCACCTTCACCGAGGAGACCGAGACCGACCTGTTCGGTGAGCAGGCCGTCCTCTGCGGTGGCACCGCCGCCCTGGTCAAGGCCGGTTTCGAGACCCTGGTCGAGGCCGGCTACCAGCCGGAGATCGCCTACTTCGAGTGCCTGCACGAGCTGAAGCTCATCGTCGACCTGATGTACGAGGGCGGCCTGGAGAAGATGCGCTGGTCGGTCTCCGAGACCGCCGAGTGGGGCGACTACGTCACCGGCCCCCGCATCATCACCGCCGACACCAAGGCCGAGATGAAGAAGGTCCTGGAGGAGATCCAGGACGGCACCTTCGCCAACACCTGGATCGCCGAGTACAAGGCCGGTCTGCCGAAGTACAACGAGTACAAGAACGCCGACGCCGACCACCTGCTGGAGACCACCGGCAAGAAGCTGCGCAAGCTGATGAGCTGGGTCGACGAGGAGGCGTAAGCACCTCCGGGGGGTCATCCCCCTTGTACAAGTCGGCTGTTCCCGTCCGGGTGATTTCTCCGGACGGGAGCAGCCCGTCCCGAAGCCCGCCGATACACTTCCGAGTGCGCGTCAGGCCCACAGCGTCGTGCGTCTAGCTACGCGGCATGCCACCTTCCCCCGCTGGTCACGCCACCTTCGTGCCGGGGCGAACCGGACAGTTAAGGACACACTGTCGTGAGCAAATCCGTAGTACTCATCGCCGAAGAGCTGTCTCCCGCCACCGTCGACGCCCTGGGCCCGGACTTCGAGATCCGCCAGTGCAACGGCGCGGACCGCACCGAGCTGCTGACCGCGATCGCCGACGTGGACGCGATCCTCATCCGCTCCGCCACCAAGGTGGACGCCGAGGCGCTGGCCGCCGCCAAGAAGCTCAAGGTCGTCGCCCGCGCCGGCGTCGGCCTGGACAACGTGGACGTCTCCGCCGCCACCAAGGCCGGCGTGATGGTCGTCAACGCGCCGACCTCCAACATCGTCACCGCCGCCGAGCTCGCCTGCGGCCTGCTGATCTCCGTCGCCCGCAACATCGCGCCGGCCAACGCCGCGCTCAAGCAGGGCGAGTGGAAGCGCAACAAGTACACCGGCGTCGAGCTCTCCGAGAAGGTGCTCGGCGTGGTCGGCCTCGGCCGGATCGGCGTGCTGGTCGCCCAGCGGATGTCCGCCTTCGGCATGAAGATCGTCGCCTACGACCCCTACATCCAGGCCGCCCGCGCGGCCCAGATGGGCGTCAAGCTGGTCTCCCTGGAGGAGCTGCTGGAGGTCTCGGACTTCATCACCGTCCATCTCCCCAAGACCCCGGAGACCATCGGCCTGATCGGCGACGAGGCGCTGCACAAGGTCAAGCCGACCGTGCGCATCGTCAACGCCGCCCGCGGCGGCATCGTCGACGAGGCCGCGCTCGCCAGCGCCCTGCGCGACGGCCGGGTGGCCGGCGCCGGCCTGGACGTGTACGCCAAGGAGCCGTGCACCGACTCGCCGCTGTTCGCCTTCGACAACGTGGTGGCCACCCCGCACCTGGGCGCCTCCACCGACGAGGCCCAGGAGAAGGCCGGCATCGCCGTCGCCCGGTCGGTGCGCCTCGCGCTCGCCGGCGAGCTGGTGCCGGACGCGGTCAACGTCCAGGGCGGTGTCATCGCCGAGGACGTCCGCCCGGGCCTGCCGCTCGCCGAGAAGCTCGGCCGGATCTTCACCGCGCTGGCCGGCGAGGTCGCCGTCCGCCTCGACGTCGAGGTCCGCGGCGAGATCACCCAGCACGACGTCAAGGTGCTCGAACTCTCCGCGCTGAAGGGCGTGTTCGAGGACGTGGTGGCCGAGACGGTGTCCTACGTCAACGCCCCGCTGTTCGCCCAGGAGCGCGGCGTCGAGGTCCGGCTGACGACCTCCAGCGAGTCGCCCGAGCACCGCAACGTCATCACCGTCCGCGGCACCCTCGCCAACGGCGAGGAGGTGGCGATCTCGGGCACGCTCTCCGGCCCGAAGCAGACCCAGAAGATCGTCGGCGTCGACGGCTTCGACGTGGACGTGGCGCTCACCGACCACATGGCCTTCTTCACCTACGAGGACCGCCCCGGCGTGGTCGGCACCCTCGGCCGCATCCTCGGCGACGCCGGCATCAACATCGCCGGCATGCAGGTCGCCCGGGACGGCTCCGGCGCGCTCGCCTCGATCACCGTCGACAGCGAGATCTCGCAGGACGTGCTGAACGCCATCGCCGCCGAGATCGGCGCCAAGTTCGCCCGTGCGGTGAACCTCGGCTGAGCCTCCCTCAGGCCGCTGACCTGGGCCCGGACCGCCACGGCGGTCCGGGCCCGGGCGTTTTCCGGGCCCCGGACGGGCCGTCGGCAGGCGCCCGCGTCTCAGATACTAGGAAATCCAACTATTCGTGCAGACATCCACGGCCGGCCGTCGTACCGTGGAAGGGTCATACGGTGAGCCACCCCTGCAAGCCCAGGGTGACGGCCCGTGCGGCCCGTACGCGTACCGGCAGGCGATCCCTGCCCGGCGTACCCACCCTCCCCGTTCTTCGCGCCCTGCAGCTGGCGCACGCACCAAGGAGCCGGTATGCCCCACACCGCAGACCGCCACGCCCCCGCCACCCCCGCCGCCCCCGCTCCGCGCCGCCGCCGGCGCGCCGAGCAGACCCCGCGCTCCGCCGCCGACGCCCTGCAGCGCGCCCTGGACCGCCGCGACAACGGCGGGGTGACGGGCCACCACCTGGGCTGACGCCGCACTGGGCCGAAAGACTGACGCACCGTCACCCGGACGAGTGCACAGTGGCCCCCGACGAGCGAAGCGGCTCGCCCTGCCCGGCGCGATGATCCTAATTTGGGCCGTCGGGAGGGGGATCGACGTCCGCGCGGTGCGGGCGGCCGCACGATCAGGCCACCCCTGCCGGGGAGACCGCACCCGTGCGTACGCCCGCAGCCCTCGCGCTCGCCCTCGTCACCTTCGCCGCCCCCGCAGCATGGGCCGCCCCCACGGCCGGACGGGCCCCGGACCCGCCCGGCACACCGGTCACCGTGCTGCTGGAGCTCGGCACCGAGGCCGCGGCACCCGCCTGGCAGCGGGCCGCCGCCGACGCCCGCCGGCAGCGGCGCTCCCCGGAC
>NZ_JBEYFP010000337.1:0-6403 GCF_040634455.1 Kitasatospora sp. NPDC007106 | reverse complement strand
CCGGCCGGTGCGGTGCGGCCGGTGCGGTGCGGGGCGGCCGGTCAGAGGTGCCGGGTGGCGAGGGTGAGGCGGTCGCGGGCGTCCATCAGGGCGTCGCGGATCGTCTGCTCGCGGCCCGGGGTCAGCCGGGCGACCGGCACCGACACGCTCACCGCGTCCCGCGCGGGATGCCGGTAGGGGATCGCCACGCCGAAGCAGCGCACGCCGAGGGTGTTCTCCTCGCGGTCCACGGCGTAGCCGAGCTCGCGCACCCGCTGCAGCTCCTCGATGAGCTCCTCGCGGTCGGTGTGGGTGTGCTCGGTGAGCGGCTCCAGCTTCTCCGGCAGCAGCCGGCGGATCTGCTCGTCGGTGCGGGTGGCCAGCAGTGCCTTGCCGTGCGAGGTGCAGTACGCGGGCAGCCGCCGGCCGATCCGGGTGAAGGGCCGCAGGCTGTGCTGGGACTGACGGGTCGCCAGGTACACCACGTTGGTGCCGTCGAGGCGGGCGAGGTGGATCGTCTCGCCGGTGTCGTCGGCCAGCCGGTCCAGGGTCGGGCGGGCCGCGGCCACCGCCTCGTCGCCGTCGATGTACGAGCTGCCGACCAGCAGGGCACGGACGCCGATGCCGTAGCGGGTGCCGGTCGCGTCGGTCTCCACCCAGCCGAGTTCGACCAGGGTGCGCAGCAGCATGTACAGGCTGGACTTGGGGTACCCGGTCTGCTCCTGCACCTCGGCCAGGCTGTGCATGCCGGTGTTGCCGGCGAAGTACTCCAGGAGTTCCACGGTGCGCACCGCGGACTTGACCTGGGCGCCGCCGGGCGCGGCGTCCTTGGGCGAGGGCATGTCCTTGACCCCTTCCGTCACGCGGCGTATCGTCCCGCGAGTTCAAGTAGTCGTACCGCGTTCAGCATACTGAACAGCCGGGCGGTGCGGGAGACGGGGAGACCGGCCCGCACGCGCCACCGCCGCGGACGCACCTCCGCCGCGGACGCTACCCGACCGGCACCGCGCTGAGGAGGCCCGCGTGCACACCGCCGACGACCGGCCCGCCCCCGTCCACTCCACCGACCCGAGGACCGGCGAACCGCGCGGCCCGGTCGCCACGGAGGCCGGCGAAGCCGGGGTCGACGCCGCCGTCCGCGCGGCCGCCGCGGCAGCCCCGGCGCTCGCCGACCGCGCACGCCGGACGGCGCTGCTGCGCGCCGCCGCCGACCACCTGGAGGCCGCCGCCGGCGAGATCGTCACCGCCGCCGACGCGGAGACCGCCCTCGGAACCGCCCGGCTCACCGGCGAACTCGCCCGCACCACCTACCAACTGCGCGCCTTCGCCGACCAGGTCGACGAAGGGTCCTTCCTCGACATCGTGATCGACCACGCCGACCCGGCACTCGGCCGGCCCGACCTGCGGCGGACGAAGCTGCCGCTCGGCGTCGTCGCCGTCTTCGCGGCGAGCAACTTCCCGCTCGCCTTCTCCGTGCCCGGCGGGGACACCGCCAGCGCCCTCGCCGCGGGCTGCCCGGTCGTCGTCAAGGCGCACCCCGACCACCCGGAGACCGGTGCGACCACCGCCCGGCTGATCCGGGCCGCCGCGGAATCGGTGGGCCTGCCCGCGGACGTCCTCGGCCTGGTGCACGGCTTCGACGCCGGCCCGGCCCTCGTCCGCCACCCGCTGACCGCCGCCGTCGGCTTCACCGGCTCCGTCCGAGGCGGCCGTGCCCTGTACGATCTGGCCGCCGCCCGGCCCCGGCCGATCCCCTTCCACGGCGAACTCGGCAGCCTCAACCCCGTCGTCGTCACCGAGCGGGCCGCCGCCACCCGCGCCGAGGAGATCGGCGCCGGGCTCGCCGGATCGTTCACCCTCGGCAACGGCCAGTTCTGCGTCAAGCCCGGCCTGGTCCTCGTCCCGGCCGCCGATCCCGGCGTCGAGAAGGCCGTGGTCGCCGCCGCCGCGCAGGCCCCGGCCGCCCCGATGCTCGATCCGCGGATGCGCGCGGCCTTCCTGGAGGGCGTGCGCGAGCGCGCCGCACTCCCCGGGGTGGAGGTGCTGCTCGCCGCCGGCGCGGCGCCCGCCGACGGTGCACCGCTCGCCGTCCGGCCGGGCGTGCTCGCGGTCGCCGCCGACCGGCTCGCCGACCTGCTGCTGGAGGAGTGCTTCGGCCCGGTCACCGTGCTCGTCCGCTACCGCGACGCCACCGAACTGGAGACCGTCCTCGCCCGGCTCGACGGCACCCTCACGGCCACCGTCCAGCTCGCCGCCGACGAGCGCGGACCGGACGCCGCCGCGCTGCTGCAGCGCCTCCTGCCGCTGGCCGGCCGCCTGGTCGTCGACGGCTGGCCGACCGGTGTCGCCGTCGCCCCCGCCATGCAGCACGGCGGCCCCTACCCGGCCACCACCTCCACCTCGACCTCGGTCGGCGCCACCGCGATCGAGCGCTGGCTCCGCCCGGTCAGCTACCAGAACACCCCGGAGGAGCTGCTGCCGCCCGAGCTGCACGACGCCAACCCGCTCGGACTGCCCCGCCGGGTCGACGGACGCCGCGAGCCCTGACGCCCGCGGCGAGCGCCGGGCCGGGCGTCACAGCTCGGTGCGGCGGCGCCGGACCACCACGTACAGGTCCACCGCGGCGAACACCGTCAGCACCCCGGAGAGCACTGCGAAGCCCGTCAGCGCACCGCTGCTCGGCAGGTCGGAGCCGGTGCTGCGGGAGGCCCAGAGCGCGAACCCGGCCGTCATCGCCACGAACACCGGCAGGAACATCACCGACAGCAGGAAGCGCAGCTTCAGATCGCTGCGGGCGGTCGCCGGCTCGGTGCCGCTGCGCCAGTACCGGGGTGTCCTCGCCGGACGCATGGCACTCACCTCCAGCCCCCTTCCAGGGTAGGCCGGGGGTCAGCGCCCGGTGCGGCCGGCCGGGCCGTGGTACAGCGCGGTGATCCGGCGGTCCGCGGCGTCCACCAGCGGCTCGGCGAGCGGCAGGGCGAGCAGCACCAGCAGGCCGGCCGTCCAGCCGGCCACCACGTCCGAGATCCAGTGGGTGCCGAGGTAGACGGTGGTGAGGCCGATCGACGCCGCCGTCAGCCCGGCCAGCACCGCCCCGGTGCGCCGCCACCGCACCGCCAGGTAGGCGAGGACGCCCCAGGTCACCACCGCGTTGGCGGTGTGCCCGGACGGGAAGATCGTTCCTCCGGCGAACAGCTCGGGGGAGTCGATGACGTGCGCATAGTGCGGGCCGAGCCGACCGGTGACGATCTTGACGCCGCCCACGGTGATGTTGAGGAGCAGCAGGGCCGCGCCCATCACCAGCAGCGGCCGCACGGTGCGGCTGCGCCAGGAGCGCCAGCCGAGCCAGAGGCAGGCGGCGATGGCGGAGGGGCCGCGCTGGCCCGCCACGATCCACACGTCGAGCAGCGGCCGCACCTCGGGCCACCGCTTGTACGGCTTGAGCAGCTCCAGCCACCAGTCGAAGCGGACCAGGGCGGTGTCGGCGAGCACCCCGACCACGACCGCCGCGTACACCAGCGCGGTGGCGGCGATCAGCAGCACGCGCCCGCGGCCGATCGGCGTCCGGGCCGGCTCCGCCGGCGGGACGGCCGCGGGCCGCCGGTCGAGGGGGGATTCGGTCAGGACTCGCACCCCAGAGACCCTACCCGCTGCACCACGGCGGTCCGGGTGGGGCCGGGACCGCCGGTTCCCCCGCCGGAGCCGCGGCGGCGGAACGCGAGAGGCCCCGCGGACGCGGGGCCTCTCGGCGGCGGCGGTACGGACTCCAGGTCAGGGGAGCAGGCGCTCCACGGCGACCCGGCCGTACTTCTGGAGGTCCTGCCGGGCCTTCTCGATGAGCTCCGGAGTGGGGGTGCGGCCGGAGGCCATCACCAGGTCCTCGGGGTCGACGGGGTGCTCCGCCCCGGTGTGGAGCAGGTGGTCCGGGGTGGGCATCGATCGGCTGTCAGTGGACTCGGACATGGAGGCCTCCAGTGGTACGAGTGCCGGCCGTGCCGTCGGCGACCGGTCGGCTGCGGCTCCGCGGCCCTCCTCGGGCAGCGGACGTCTGCTACCGAGTGTGGACCATCGGAGGGCCTGTGCGCACTGCGACGCTCTGGCTTCTTCCGCACCCTCGGCGACCGGCACGTCCGCGCCGGTCGCCGCGGGTACGGTCCGCAGCACCCGTCCGCGGGTCAGTCGAGCGGGCCGCCGGCCACGTACACGACCTGGCCGGAGACGAAGCCGGCGCCCTCGCTCGCCAGGAAGGAGATGGTGTGGGCGATGTCCTCGGGGGTGCCGACCCGGTTCACCGGGATCTGGGTCGCGGCGGCCTGCTTGAACGCCTCGAACTCCATGCCCACCCGGGCGGCGGTGGCCGCGGTCATGTCGGTGGCGATGAAGCCGGGGGCGACCGCGTTGGCGGTGATGCCGAACTTGCCGAGCTCGATCGCCAGGGTCTTGGTGAAGCCCTGCAGACCGGCCTTCGCGGACGAGTAGTTGGCCTGGCCGCGGTTGCCCTGGGCGGACGAGGAGGAGAGGTTGACGATCCGTCCGAAGCCGGCGTCCACCATGTGCTTCTGCACCGCACGGGTCATCAGGAAGGCGCCCTTGAGGTGCACGTTCATGACGGTGTCCCAGTCGGACTCGGACATCTTGAAGAGCAGGTTGTCGCGGAGCACACCGGCGTTGTTCACCAGCACCACGGGGGCGCCGAGTTCGGCGGCGATCCGGTCGACGGCGGCCTGCACCTGCTCGGCGTTCGAGACGTCGGCGCCGACGGCGAGCGCACGGCCGCCCGCGGCCACGATGGCGTCCACGGTCTGCTTGCCCGCGGACTCCTCCAGGTCGACCACGGCGACGGCGTAGCCGTCGGCGGCCAGGCGCAGGGCGGTGGCGGCGCCGATGCCGCGGGCGCCACCGGTGACGACGGCGACCCGGGTGGCGGGGGACTGCTCGGTCATGCTCGTACTCGTCTCTCTCGGAGGGGAGGGAGGCCGGCACCGGGGGCGGCGGCCTCCCCGCGCGCCCCGGCCGGTGAGCCCGGGGCGAAAGGTGGTACACAGCGCGCTGCGGCGACACCCTACCGGCGGGTAGTCTCGTGGGCCAGGGTGTAGAGCCGCAGGTGACGGAGGGTGAGGGCGGGCAGCGGCCGGACGGGCGAAACCCGACCTGTCGTGGGCCCGACAGATGGCGGAAATATGCCAACTTTGCCGAACATGCGACTACTATCAGCCCCTGCCTGCCAGGGCGGCTGAACCGTTTGTATAGTGTGCGCCAGCAGCCACCGGCTGCACGGCTGACGCGCCCTCCCACACAGCGGGACGCTTACTCGCCGTTACTGCCCCGCTCGGGTGTCCCACACACACCGAGCGTGACACCGGGACGGATTTCATGGTGCTGGGGGAGATCCCGACAACCCGAGTGGCCGGCCGACTGCAGCAGTCGCCCGGCCACCTCATCCGAGTGGCCCAGCAGGTGCACACCCGCTTGTGGTCCGAGCACGTCGGAGCCGATCTGACGGCTCCGCAGTTCGCCGTGCTCCTCGCGCTCGCCCTCGAGCCCGGTGCCGATCAGCGCACCGTGGGCGAACGGGCCTCGCTGGACAAGGCGACGATGGCCGAGATGGTGGCCCGACTCGTCCGACGCGGCCTGGTGCTGCGCCGGCGCGACCCGGCCGACGGCCGGCGCAAGCTGCTGGCCCTGTCTCAGAACGGCGCCCAGGCGGTCCGCGAGGCCACCGGCGGAGTCGTCCGCGTGCAGCGGACGCTCTTCGAGCCGCTCACCCCCGACGAGCAGATCGAGATCGTCCGGGTCATGGCCAAGATAGCCCGGCTGGAACCGGCCGCGGTCGCAGCGCTGACCGACGCGCGTCCGCTGCTCGACGCCCAGCGGGCGATCGGCTACCTCATTCGGGTGGCCCAGCAGGTGCACACCAAGCTCTGGTCCGACAAGGTCGGCGCCGAGCTGACCGCGCCCCAGTATGCGGTGCTGGAGGCGCTGGAGACGGAGCCGGGTGCGGACCAGCGCACCGTCGGCGAACTCGCTTCGCTCGACAAGGCGACGATGGCCGAGATGGTCAGCCGGCTCGTCCGGCGCGGCCTGGTGCTCCGCCGCCGCGACCCCTCGGACGGGCGGCGCAACCTGCTGTCGCTCTCGCCCGCCGGGCAGGACCTCCTGCACCGGTCGGCGGCCGGAGTGCGCGAGGTGCAGGAACTGCTCCTCGCCCCGCTGGAGCCCGAGGAGCACGAGCAGGCACTGGCCCTGCTCGCCAAGACCGCCCGGCTGTAGCCGGGGCGGAACGATTCGGCAGGTGCGCGGCCCCGGCCGCGCAACCGCCCGAGGGCCGTCACCTGTGCGGAGTGACGGCCCGGCGGGGGACCGGTGGGCGGGCCGCCCGTGTGTATTGGCAAACGATTTACACCAATAACCACAAAACATAATT
>NZ_JBEYFP010000336.1:0-6416 GCF_040634455.1 Kitasatospora sp. NPDC007106 | reverse complement strand
CGGTGAGGGGGCCGAGCAGCGCCACCAGGGCTCCGCCGGCCGCCAGGCCGACGGTGGATGCGAGCCTCTCGATCACACCGGCCAGACCGGTGGCCCGCTCCAGCGGTACCCGGCCGCGCTCGGCCGCTTCCGGGACCATCACCTCCTTGGCGAGGTCGCCGGGGCCCCGGGCCGCACCGATCAGCGCGACCAGAACCAGCAGAAGGGGAAAGGTCAGCAGGTCCAGGGCGTGGAGCAGGGGGACCGCGGCGGCGGCGGTCGCGCTGGCCAGATCGGTGGTCCAGGAAACGGCCCGCGGGCCGATCCGGTCCACCAGCGGCCCGGTGAACGCCTTGACCACCACGTAGGGCGCCATCTCGCAGAAGGCGACCAGTCCGGTCCGGGTGGCACTGCCGGTCGTGACGAGGACGAACCAGGGCAGTGCCACAACGGAGATCCGCGTGCCGGTCAGCGACACGACCATGGCTGCCAGCACCCCGCTCAGCGGGCGTAAGGACCTCCTGCCGGATGTGATGCCGCCGGTCTTCGAGGCGTCGTCGGTCATGACGTCGGGCTTCCTTCCTCTTCCTGAGCGCCGGAAGGGAGCGGCGACGCGGCAGGCGCATCCGGTTCGGGCAGGATCTGCGTGATGACGCCGACCCGCTCGGCACCCTCCGGGGCACTTGTCGCCGCCTCGGGCGTGTCCCTGCGGTACCGGGAGACGACGGCCCTCAACTCCCGCTGCAGGGCGACGGCCTCTGCGGGCGTGAGCCGCAAGGCCCAGTCGCTCATGTCGAAGGTGTCCCGCCACGCACGGGGCATCGTCTGCAACTCGTTCAGCGTCTGCTGAGTGCGCAGGGTGTAGGTGGTGGCGACGGATTGCAGGAAGGCCAAGGTGGCCTCGGGCTCTCGATCGGCCAGCTCCCGGTCGTTGAGCTCCGTCATCCGATGGACCGAGCGCCACCAGCGCTCTCGCGCGTTGCCGCGCTCGGCGTCCTCCTCGACGAAACCGGCCGCGCCGAGCTGGCGCAGGTGATAGCTGGCCGTCCCGGAATTCACGCCCAGCCGCTCCGCGAGACGGGTGGCTGTCGATGGGCCGTACTTCCGCAGAAGCCCCACCAGCTGCACACGCACCGGATGCGCCATGGCACGCAGCCCCTTGGCATCCAGGACAACGGAGTTCTCTTCAGGGTCCGGGCCCTCTGGCCCCTTCATCGCGTCGGTCACACCGCACAGACTAAACCGCAAAGAGTTCTTCGCAAAGAGTTCTTCGCGAAGAACTCTTTGCGATCTGCTGCGTGCGCGAGATCCCCGTGCTCATCCATCGACCGAGCAGTGCACCGCCCGGACGGCACCGCGCCGACCCGGTCGGCCCGGTGGCCGGCGTCGCGGCCGACGAACTCCAGCCGCAGCAGCGGCTCGTTTGTGACGACCAGGACGTTCACGTCGAAGGCGTGGCCGAGGCGCTGCAGGATGTCGGGCGTCGGGTGGACGGCGGAGTTCTCGATCTCCTCGACCTGCTCCTCGGTGATGCCGACCGCCTCGGCGAGCTGCTCGTGCCGCCACCCGCGCTTCACGCGCTCCTGGTAGACCACGCCGGCCAGCGCCGCGCAGCAGGGTCCGCAGCCCGCCCGACGTGGAGAACGGCGGTTCGGTGTCCATGAGGGCGGGATCGGTGAAACCCCGCGGAAGGTGTTGCGACGCGCTGAGCAGTTGGCCGGCCAGGCCGGCCAACCGGGATCCGGGGCCCGGTCGGGGAGGGCTGCGGACCGGCGGAGCAGGAGTTCGTCCGCGCCCGGGGCGCTCGGGCCGAGGCTCTCGAAGTGCGCGGTGAGCGGCTTGAGCAGGCCGCGGAAGTCCTCGCCGGTCTCGACGGTGTTCGGTGACCGCGTTCACCTCGTGAGGCCAGGACTGCGGTGGCCACCACGCGTTCGCCCTGGAAGTCATCCACGGGAGGCGGGGCAGCTACCGCCAACGCCACCGGGACGACACGGAGGACCAGATCGGGTTGCCCGGTCTGGTCCTCAACGCGCTCGTGCTGATCAACACCCGCTACGTGGCCACCTCACCCAACTCCGCACAGCGGGCGCCGAGGTGTACGACGCGTCTCCCGGCATTCCCCGTTCGTGCGCCACCCCCAGCCGGTGCTGCTTCCAGCTTCCCGCCCCGCCTGGCGGAACGGCCCCTGCACGTCCGGACACCGCCGAGGGTTGAGTCCCGCGCCGCTCTCGCCGGGCAGTCGGTGAACGAAACCAACACGGCGGCAGACTGACGCCAGGGGCGGTGACGGGTCCGAAGCCCGTCAGGTCAGGTGCCGAGTGCATGTCCGGTCGTTGAGTCGACGTGCTCTGGGATCTCGTCGTGGTGATCGCCCACGGTCGGCGTCCCGGTGGGCTCGAACATGAGGATTGCGGCGCCGGACGGAGCATACGGCTTGTGCTCCGTACCTCGGGGGACGGTGAAGACCGCCCCCTGGGGGAGCAGGACCGTGCGCTCCCCGGCGGGCTCGCGCAGGGAGATGTGCAGCTCGCCGTCGAGTACCAGGAAGAACTCGTCGGTGTCGTCGTGCACGTGCCAGATGTGTTCGCCCTCGACCTTGGCGATGCGAACGTCGTAGTCGTTGACGCGCGTGACGATGCGGGGGCTCCACAAGGCATCGAAGGAGGCCAGAGCCTTGCCGAGGGGGATGGGTTCGCTGCTCATGGGCTCATCCTGAGCCGTTTCGCTCGACCGCCGTGAGTGCTAGGAATCGCACATGTCGAAAGAATCCTCGCACGCAGCTCACGCGGCGGGCGCACACCGGGTGGTCGTGATCGTGGACGAGAACTCGAACCCGTTCGAGCTCGGCTGCGCGACCGAGGTCTTCGGTTTGCGCAGACCGGAGATCGGCCGTGATCTCTACGACTTCAAGCTCTGTTCCCCTGAGCCCCGCACCCTGATGCGAGACGGATTCTTCACGCTCACGGGAGTCGCCGACCTGGAAGCGGCCGACGCTGCGGACACCTTGATCGTCCCCAACCGCCCGGACACCGAGGTGCCCCGCCGTCCCGCCGTGCTGGATGCCGTCCGGCGCGCGCACGCCCGCGGTGCGCGCCTGGTCGGCTTTTGCAGCGGCGCCTTCACACTGGCCGAGGCCGGAGTCCTCGATGGGCGCCGGGCCACCGCGCACTGGCAGTGGGCGGATTCCTTCCGCGCCCGTTTCCCCTCTGTCCAGCTCGAAGCGGACGTGCTGTTCGTGGATGACGGTGACATCCTCACCGCGGCAGGAAGTTCAGCTGCGCTCGATCTTGGGCTGCATGTGGTCCGCCGCGACTACGGCGCGGAGGTCGCCAACTCCGTGAGCCGGCGGTTGGTCTTCGCGGCGCACCGGGACGGTGGGCAGCGGCAGTTCGTGGAGCGCCCCATGCCCAACCTGCCGGAGGAGTCCTTGGCGCCTGTTCTGGCCTGGGCCCAGGAGCGGCTGGACTCACCGCTCACCGTGTCCGGCCTTGCGGCGCGTGCGGCGGTCAGTCCGGCGACCCTGCATCGCCGCTTCCGGGCGCAACTGGGCACGACGCCGCTGGCGTGGCTGACGGGGGAACGGCTTGCTCTGGCGTGCCGGTTGATCGAGCGAGGTGAGTCCCACTTCGAGGCGGTCGCGCGGCGCAGCGGGCTTGGCACCGCTGCCAATTTGCGCACGCTGATGCGCCGAGAGACCGGCATCACGCCGTCGGCGTACAAGCGCCGGTTCGGTCCGGAGGCGAGTTGAGGGCAGACATCCCGGTCGACGGGCTACGTGTGCTTCGTCGTCCGCTCCCGCCACGGGCGAGCAGGCTTGTCGGCTTCGAGAACGCCCCGGGAGAGGGCTTGAAGAGCGGCGGAGGCTCTCCGTCTTCTCTTGCTGCAACTTCGCCATCAGCGCGGATGTCCCGAGGCGAGTGCCAGTCGGCGACTGCGACGGCGGCACCGCCGGTCGGCGCTCGCCGACTCCAACGGACGCGCCAACGCGCCGTCAGCCGGTCGGGGCGCCCGGGAGCAGGGATGCCGGTGACCCGTAGGCGTCCAAGGCATCGCGACCGGCAGCCGCTTCCCAAGGGCCGTTGGCCGACGTTCCTGCGAATCGCCGGGGCGTGCGGGTGAGGACGGAGTGCCGACCGCAGGAACAGCAGCAGATCGTTGCCGAAGGCCTCGGCCAGGCCGACCTCATCACCGCGGCGTGACCCGGGACCGGGTGCGGGCCGAGACCGCCGTGCCGGATCTCACCATCGGGCGGGCATCCGCGCCGTCGCTGCGGGCGGCCAGGACGAGTGCGCATCCGCAGCGGCCACGACGCCAGGCGCAGGATCGACCTGAACACCTGGCCGCGCAGGTCCGCGAGCCCGGTCGGCGAGGGTCAGCTCTGCGTGCGGTTGCCGGACGGGCGGGCGGTGTCGAGGGCGTCGCGCAGGGCGTACAGGTCGGTGATGGTGGCGAGTTCGGCGAAGCGGGCCAGCAGGCGGCGGACGGTGCGGTCGTCGCCGTCGCGTACGGCCTCGGTGATCGCCTCGATCAGGGCCGTCTGTCCGTCCCGGGCCGTCTCCGGTGCCACGGGTGCCGGGTGTTCCACTGCCGCCTCCCCGCGCGGTGTCGCTCGTTTCTCCCGCGGCGCGGTGGCGGCTCGGGGGTTGCCGCCGCAGCGCAGCGGGAGAGTACCTCACTCGCGGGCGCGGCAAAATCTATGCGCGCCGGAGTAGACATTGCTCGTGGGTGGGTCTAACGTTTCTCTCGTAGACAGCAGTCGGCGATACCGGCCAGACACGAACTGGCCGGGGTTGTTGGACAGAAGTTCGCAGTTCGGTCCGGCGGCGGAGTTCCGAAGCCAGGCAGATGCAGGACGGCGACGGGGCTGGCTGCCGGACCGGGTGGCCCGCAGGTATCAGGGGCTGCCACCAGCGGTACTCGCAGTACGCAGTTCAGCAGGTGCAGTACCAGCAGTACGACAGTGACAGGTCAGTACAGAGGATGAACGGAGGGCGCAAGCGCCATCAGGATCGCCCGGCCCGTGAACACTCGCCGGGCGGACACCGCAGACCCCAACGCAAGGACGGTGGTTTCCGGTCACGCATACGCGATCCCCGCACACCCCCTCCCCCGGGGCAGTGCGGAAGTAACAGGACCGGCCTCAGGCCGGTAGATGGTGTTGTTCCCCTTCGGGGCCCCGGAGCCGACACGGCCCCGGGGCCCCTCGACGCGTTCTCCCCGAGAACCAGAGAGGTGCAGTGACTACAACGGCCAGCCCCGACACACCCGACAAACTCGACGACGACGACTACCCCGCCTACACCATGGGCCGCGCCGCCGAGATGACCGGCACCACCCCGGGCTTCCTGCGGGCCCTCGGCGAACACCGCCTCATCACCCCACTACGCTCCGACGGCGGCCACCGCCGCTACTCCCGCTACCAACTGCGCATCGCCATGCGCGCCCGCGACCTCGTCGGCCAGGGCACCCCCATCGAAGCCGCCTGCCGTATCGTCATCCTCGAAGACCAACTCGAGGAAGCCCTGCGCCTCAACGAACAGCTGCGCCGCTCCCAGCACGACCAGGAGCCCACTGCGGACACCTGACCGGACCGGCAACCTCGCCTACAGCCGCGGGCGGAGCCTATGGACAGGCGCTGCAGGCTCCGTCGCGCGCGCCGTGTCCGTTTCGTCAACGCGGTGCCCTGGACGAAACCGCCCGGCCAGAGCGGACTCCAGCTGGTCGAGCAACTGCCCTTCCGTAACTGGCGCTGCGCCTCCAGGACGGTCTGCTCGACGGGAACATGCCCATACGGGGCAGCCTGGCGGCGGTCCGCCGCTGGGCTCCGGTGCGGCTGGGCGCGTGCGGTGGGTGCGGTCGCGGAGGGGGCGGGCGGGGTCGGCGTCAGCGGGAGGCCAGGAGTGCAGGGCCGCCGGAAGCCGCCGGCGGCCCCTGTCCGTTCGGGCGGGCCGAGTGTGGGGCCTTTGGTCGAGGGGGGGCGACGGGCCCCGGTTCAAGGGAGCGGTTCGGCGTGGAGGGGGCCGTGGTGGAGCGGCGTGGGGGTGAGGAGTCGGGCGGTGCCGTGCTCGGTGATCTCCATCTGGAGGCGGCCGGTTTCGTCGGTGTAGATCATGTGGCCGCCGGGTCCGGTGCGGCCGGTGGTGGTGACGACGATGCCGGTCTGCGGGGCGTGGCTGCCGGGGCGGCCGGGCAGGACCACCAGGTAGCGATGCACGAGCGCCATCAGGACGGCCCTTCTTCTCCTGTGTCCTCGTGGACGCCGGTGATGCCACGACCCTACGCCCGCCGGCGGTATGGACGGGCGGGGGCGGCTCTTCTCGCTTTCGCGGTCCGCCCTGCTTTCACCCGTGCGGGTCAGGCCAGGACGCACTCGAGGCGCAGCGAGAGCGATGCACCGCAGTTGTGCTGCTGCCCCCGGCCGATGCGGAAGACCTCCC
>NZ_JBEYFP010000335.1:0-6419 GCF_040634455.1 Kitasatospora sp. NPDC007106 | reverse complement strand
GACTTGCTTTCTTCACTGCCTTGTCGGAACCGGCCTGACGGCCCGTCCGACGTTTCAAACCTTAGCCGATCCCCGCTCCGAAAAGCGAATCCGGCACTGGTCCGAACACAATCCCTAAAACGCGCACGCCGAATTCGCACCGGGACGCGACAAGACGCGACCCGGTGAGGATCTGGAAGTGGTGTTTCAAGGGATTGGCCGCTCCGGGACCGTCCGCGCAGATGCGTGTCCGGTGCTCCCTGCCGAGCGACTAGGGAACACTACGCCCATCGGCGGCCGCAGGCAAATCCGGCACGCGGACGAGTCGGCTGCAGGTGTCGCGGCCTGCCCTCACGTACTCCCCGTTCGGGTGATCGTTGGCGGCGATCCGCAGTGCCGCGGCCTGGTGGTCCTGGCCTCCGCCGGTGTGGCGGTCGATCAGGCGGCGGTGGCGGAGGTCGTCGTCCGCGTCGATGTACCAGAGCTCGCGGAACAGGGCCCGGGCCGTCGTCCACGGAGCCTCGGGCGCGGCGAGGTAGTTGCCCTCGGTCACCACGAGGCGGGTGTGCGGCCTGATGACGTGGCGGGCGGCGACCGGCTCGTCGAGGGCCCGGTCGAAGTCCGGCACGTAGATGTCGTGGAACCGCTCGTTGGTGACCCGCCGGAGCAGGGCCAGGTAGCCGGCGGAGTCGAAGGTCTCCGGGGCGCCCTTGCGGGCCCGCAGGCCGAGGCGGTCGAGCTGGACGTTGGCCAGGTGGAATCCGTCGAGCGGGAGGTGGGCAGCGGCCTCCGGGCCCTCCTGGCGGACGACCGCGTCGACCAGGTGGCGGGCGAGGGTCGACTTGCCGGCCGCCGGCGGGCCGGCGAGGCCGAGGATCACGCGTCCGCTACCGCTCCCGGGTCCGTGTAGCAGTCCGAGCGCCCGCGCGACCAGGTCGTCCGGCGTCGCGACCTCGGCCACCCCGGCCGCCTCGGCGGCACCCGCCGCACCACCGGTCTTCGCGGAACGGCGTCCCGCCGCCGCCCGGCCGTTCTCCGACGTGTGGCCGCCGTGTACGTCAACGTGCATGGGTCGCACCCTACTCAGCCGGGACGCCGGAAGCACCGCACCGCGGGACCGGCGTCCACAGGACGGCGACCGCTGGGCGACCCGCCCGGGCCGTGGGCGCAGCGCGCTCAGGCAGCGGCCTCCCCGACCGCCGCGGCACCGAACACCGGCTCGTCGAGGGTCAGGGTGCCGGCGTCCGCGTCCAGGACCGCGTGGACGCCCAGCGGGACGGTGAGGCTGCTGGGGCCGTGCCCGAAGCCGAGCTCCCATATCACCGGGACGCCCAGCGGCGCCAGCCGGTCGAGCATGACCTCGCGGACGGGCCCGGGCGGTCCGCAGCCCTCCCAGGAGCCGAGGGCGATGCCGGCGACTCCGTCCATCGCGCCGGAGCGGAGCAGCTGGGTGAGGGTGCGGTCGAGGCGGTAGGGCAGCTCGTTGACGTCCTCCAGCAGCAGGATGGTGCCGGCGAAGGAACGGCGGGCTGTCGGGGTGCCGCGGTCGGTGGCGAGGAGTGCGGCGCAGCCCCCGGCGGTGGTGCCGGCGGCCCGGCCGGGGACGAGCGGCTCGGCGGTGGCCGCGGTGAGGACGCGGGTGGTCTCGGGCTCGAAGAGGGTGCGCCGGAGGTGGTCGGCGGTGGCGGGGTCGTCCAGGAAGGTGGCCGCCGTACCCATCGGGCCGTAGAGGGTGGGGAGGCCGAGTCGGAGGTCGACGGTCTCGTGCAGCACGGTGATGTCGCTGAAGCCGACCAGGATCTTGGGCGGTGCGGCGCGCAGGGCGTCCCAGTCGACGAGGTCGACCATCCGTTGGACGCCGTAGCCGCCGCGGGCGCAGACGACGGCCGCGATGCCGGGGTCGAGCCAGGCCCGTTGGAAGTCGGCGGCGCGGTCGGCGTCGGTGCCGGCGAGGTACCCGTGGACGGGGTGGCGGTCGAGGAGGTGGTCGCCGGGGACGACCTGCAGGCCCCAGGAGCGGAGCAGGGCGGTTCCTGCGGCGAGGCGCTGCGGGTCGATCGGGCCGCTGGGGGCGACCAGGGCGACACGGTCGCCTGCCGTCAGCCGTCGTGGACGCCGCCGCGGACCCGGAACCGGCAGACCGGTAGCGGGCAGGCCCGGTACCGGAAGACCCGGTGCCCGCGGGAGTGGTGCGGGGGCCGGTGTCGGCCCGGGGGCGGGGTCGTGGCCGTCCGCGGCGCCGCCGGTCGTCAGCTGATCCATCGACAGTTCCTCCCCCGTGGTCGCAGGTTCGTCTGCTCACGGTATTCCCCGGTGCGGGGGTGGAACGATCCACCCCCGCACCGGGAATGCTGCCGCTTCACACGGTGCCCATCACCTCGCGGACCTCGGCGAGGGTGGTCGCGGCCACGGCGTTCGCGCGCTCGTTGCCGACGCGCAGCACCTCGCGGAGGAACCCGCGGTCGGCGGCGAGTTCGGCCCGGCGTGCCCGGTGCGGGCGGAAGTACTCGTTGACGGCCTCGGTGACCAGCTTCTTCAGCTGGGCGGCGCCGCTGTCGCCGACCTCCTCGGCGACGGCCTCGGGGGTGCGGTCCAGGCAGAGGGCGGCGAGCTGGAGGAGGCCGGCGACGCCGGGGCGGTGCTCGGGGTCGTAGGTGATGCGGCGGTCGGCGTCGGTGGTCGCGGCGCGGAGGAGGCGGGCGGTCTCGTCCTCGCTGGCGCCGAGCGGGACGGCGTTGCCCCGGCTCTTGCTCATCTTGCCGCCGTCGGTGCCGAGCAGCAGCGGGGCGGCGGAGAGCAGGGCGTCGGGTTCCGGGAAGACGGGTGCGCCGTAGCGCTCGTTGAAGCGGCGGGCGACGGTGCGGGTGGTCTCCAGGTGCGGGAGCTGGTCCTGGCCGACGGGGACGAGGTCGGCCTTGCAGAAGAGGATGTCCGCGGCCTGGTGGACGGGGTAGGTGAACATCAGGCCGCTGACGGTGGCGCGGCCGGAGTGTGCGATCTCGTCCTTGACGGTGGGGTTGCGGCCGAGTTCGGCGACGCTGACCAGGCTGAGGAAGGGCACCAGCAGCTGGTTGAGCGCGGGGACGGCGCTGTGGGCGAAGACGGTGGCCCGGTCGGGGTCGACGCCGGCGGCGAGGTAGTCGAGGACGAGGTTCTCGGCGTGCTCGGCGAGGTTGTCGGCCAGGTCGCGGTCGGTGAGGACCTGGTAGTCGGCGACGACGAGGAAGAGGTCGACGCCGAGGCGCTGCAGTTCGACGCGGTTCTGCAGGGTGCCGAAGTAGTGGCCGAGGTGGAGCGGGCCGGTCGGCCGGTCCCCGGTGAGGATGCGGTGGCGCGCGGGGTTGCGGCGGATGCTGTCGACGGTGGTGATCACTGAGGTTCTCCTCGGGTGGCGGGCGGGCGGTGGCACCGTCCGCCGGGCGTTGCCGCCCCGAGGGTGAAAAGCATCAGGGCCGCCCGTACGGACGGCCCTGTGGTCATGCGTGAGGGGTGGCCGTCCTAGGACGGCCACCAGTTCAGGCACGGCTGACGCTTCATGGGACCAGGGTACGCGCACGTCCGGCCGTTCTCCGCACCGGTTTTCGGCCCGCCGCCCGCTGCGGGGGCTCCTGGACGGCGGCCGGGCCCGTCCGCCACCGACACATGGTGGACCACCCTGGCTCCCAAGGGCCTTGTGCGGCAGGATCGTTCGTGCCGCAGACCGAAGGGCCCGCACCCATGACCCCGCTCGACCCGCCAGCCGCCGACCGTTCCTCCCCCGGTCCCGTACCTCGGGACGGGGCCCGCGGCCCCCACGATCCCCTCGGCCCCGCGGCGCCCTCGACAGAAGCTCCGACGGCACCGGCACCCACGGTGGCAGGTCCGGAGGGCGGGGCCGAGCCCGTCGACCCCACCGCGGTGCGGCTGCTGGCGGGGCTGGCGGCCCGGCTGCGCGGGGCGTACGAACGGGGCACCCATCCCGCCGATCTGGCGGCGGCCTGCCACAAGTCGGAGGCGGAGGTGCGCCAACTGCTGGCCGCTGCCGGGGCGGACCTCGATGCGGCCAGGCCGGTGGGCGACGGCCCCGCGGCCGCGGCGGGCCCCACGGGCGGACCGGCCGACGGCGGCCGCCAGTTGCGCCGGGCGCGGCGGCCGGTTCCGTCGCGGCGGCTGCGTCGGCTGCACCCGCGACCGCAGGAACGGCAGGAGTCGTGGCATCCGGCCGGCGCGGGTGGCCAGGCCCAGGAGGGCGGTGGGCCCGGGGGCGGGCCACCGTTGGGGATATTGATCGGCGGATCGTCCTCGGCGCCGAGTGCGGGGGCGCGGCAGCCCGAGCGGGTCGAGGCGCGGTTGGTGCGGTTCGGCACCGGCACCTGCCTGGTGGTGCTGCCCGCCTGGCGGGAGGCGATCGCCGTGGCCGTGCCGACCGAGCGGCTGCTCGCCTCCACCGGGCTGACGGTCGAGCAGGTGGCGGGTGCGCGTCTCTCGGTGCTGATCAATCCGGAGGCCCTGCACGACCGCGACCTCGGGCTGCACGACTGGCGGGCGGACCAGCCGCACTGAACCGGCCCGCGTCGGCGGCGCGCGGTGGCCCGCCCGGTGACCCGTCGTCATCCGGTGCGCGGCGGGCTGGGGTCAGCCGGCCGTCCGCACCGGCTCATCGGGGCCGCTGTTCGGTGTGCCGTGCGGGACGTGGCCCAGGTGCACCGGCCCGGCGGTGGGGTCGGCATCGCGTCCCTGTGCACCGCGGACGGCGGCCAGCAGTGCCGGCAGCTGCGGCGGCCAGAGTGCGTCGGCCTCGGGCGAGGCCAGTTCCTCCGGACTCCACCAGCGCCATTCGAGGATGCCGTCGGCCCGGTGGACTCCGCTGACGTCGCCGAGCGGCCCGCGGCGCGGGCCGGTGGCCAGGTAGATGTGCTCGTGCTGGCGGACGGGGATGCCGTGCCAGGTGAAGTCGTGCTCCCAGGTGCACAGTAGGCGGGCGGGCTCGGTGTCCGTCCAGCCGGTCTCCTCGTGCAGTTCGCGCAGTGCGCCGACGGTCGGGGTCTCGCCCTCCTCCAGCCCGCCGCCCGGCGCCGTCCAGTGCACGCCGACCTCGGCGTTGTCGCTGCGGAGCAGGAAGACGGCGCCGTCCGGGGCGAGGACGACCGTGCGGGCCGCGGCCCGCGGTGTGCGGCCGCCCGCCGTGCCGTCAGGTCGTGCGGTCGGTCGGCCCGGTGGGCGGCCGAGGAGTCGGCCCAGCACTGGTCCCAGGAGTCGTTGCAGCTTCGGCATCGGATCACCGTGGCACGCACCGCCGGGGGTGTCGACCGGTATTCGGGGTGCTGGAGCCGGTCCCGGCCGACCGCGGTCCTGACCCCAACGGACCTTGGGTGCGGCCGGCGTGTGCGCAGTGGGGCGTGTGCGGGCGGGGTGCGGGGCGAGGTGCGGGGCGGGGGTGCGGACGGGCCGGTGCGCCGTACGCTGTGGGCCATGACCACCCCGGCCGTCCTGCTGCCCGCCGATCCGCTCGCGCCGCGCAGGCCCGACCCGCACTACGGGTGGGAGGCGCAGCTGGTGCGCGACCTCGGCGGCGCCTGTGTGCTGCTCGACCACGACGCGCTGCTCGCGGGTGACGCGGAGGCGGCGGTGCGGCGGGTGCCGGTGGGCGTCGGGCCGCTCTGGTACCGCGGCTGGATGGTGCCGGTGCCCGCGTACCAGGAGTTGGCGCAGGCGCTGGCGGCGCGCGGCGGGGTGCTGCTGACCACGCCGACCGGCTACGGGGACGCCCATGAGCTCCCCGGCTGGTACGGGGTGTTCGAGGGGGCGACGCCGGAGAGCCGCTGGCTGCCGGGGGCGGCCGTGCCGTCCCGGGAGGAGCTCGCCGCGCTGGCGGGGCGGTTGGGCGGCCGTGGGCCGGCGGTCGTCAAGGACTACGTGAAGTCGCGCAAGTACGAGTGGGAGGAGGCCTGCTTCGTCCCGGACCTCGCGGACACCGACCGGCTGTGCGCGGTGGTGTCGCGGTTCGTGGAGCTGCAGGACGGGGCTCCGACCGGCGGGATCGTGCTGCGCCGGTACGAGGAGTTCGTCCGGGACGCGCGGGGGCGGGCCGAGGAGTCCCGGGTCTGGTGGGTGGACGGCGAGCCGGTGCTGCGCGGTGCCCATCCGGATGCGCCGCCGGGGCCGGCCCCGCACGCGGACCTGTCGGTGGTGGGGCCGCTGGTGCACACGCTGGGCTGCCGGTTCGTGACCACCGATCTGGCGCGGCGGGCGGACGGGGCGGGCTGGCGGGTGGTGGAGGTCGGTGACGGCCAGGTGAGCGACCTGCCGCGGGGCGCGGACGCGGCCTCGCTGTACGCCGCGCTGCTCGCGGTCTGACCCTGCCGGTGGCGGGCACGCCCCGGCGGACCCCGGGTGGGGTCCGCCGGGGCGCGGCGGTCAGACCGCGAGCAGCGCCGTTGGGAATAGGACACCTCTGAAAA
>NZ_JBEYFP010000334.1:0-6430 GCF_040634455.1 Kitasatospora sp. NPDC007106 | reverse complement strand
CTCCACCCGCGGGTGGAGAACCCCCGGCACGACGGGGCGCGGACCCTGGACCGGGCCGGTGGCCGGCTCAGGCGTCAATGCGCGAGCGGTCCAGGGTCGCCGCGGAGTCCACGATGAACTCCTTGCGCGGGGCCACGTCGTTGCCCATCAGCAGGTCGAAGGTCTTCTCCGCCGCCTCCAGGTCGCCGAGGTTGATCCGGCGCAGGATGCGGTGGCGCGGGTCCATGGTGGTCTCCGCCAGCTGGTCCGCGTCCATCTCGCCGAGGCCCTTGTACCGCTGCACCGGGTCCTTCCAGCGCAGCCCCTTGGACTGGAACTCCAGCAGGGTGCGGCGCAGTTCGGCGTCCGAGTAGGTGTAGTGGTACTTGCCCTGGCCGCGCTTGGGGTTGGTGAGCTCGATCCGGTGCAGCGGCGGCACCGCGGCGAACACCCGGCCCTGCTCGACCATCGGCCGCATGTACCGCTGGAAGAGCGTCAGCAGCAGGCAGCGGATGTGCGAGCCGTCGACGTCGGCGTCGGCCATGAAGATGACCCGGCCGTAGCGGGCCTGGTCGATGTCGAAGGTGCGGCCGGAGCCCGCTCCTATGACCTGGATGATCGAGGCGCACTCGGCGTTCTTGAGCATGTCGGCCACCGAGGCCTTCTGCACGTTCAGGATCTTGCCGCGGATCGGCAGCAGCGCCTGGAACTCGGAGTTGCGCGCCAGCTTGGCGGTGCCGAGCGCCGAGTCGCCCTCGACGATGAACAGCTCGCTGCGGTCGACGTCGTCGCTGCGGCAGTCGGCGAGCTTCGCCGGCAGCGAGGAGGTCTCCAGCGCCGTCTTCCGGCGCTGCGCCTCCTTGTGCTGCCGGGCGGCGACCCGGGTGCGGGCGGCCGCGACGACCTTCTCCAGGACGGCCCGGGCCTGGAGCTTCTCGTCCTTCTTGGCGGAGGTGAGGAAGGCCTTCAGCTCCTTGGCGACCACGGCGGCGACGATCCGGTTGGCCGCCGAGGTGCCGAGCACCTCCTTGGTCTGGCCCTCGAACTGCGGCTCGGCGAGCCGGACGGTGACCACCGCGGTGAGGCCCTCCAGGGCGTCGTCCTTGGAGATGTCGTCCTCGGCGACGCGCAGCAGCTTGGCGCTGCGCAGCACCTCGTTGACGGTCTTGGCGAGGGAGCGCTCGAAGCCGGTGACGTGGGTGCCGCCCTTGGGGGTGGCGATGATGTTGACGAAGGAGCGCATCGTGCTGTCGTAGCCGGCGCCCCAGCGCAGCGCGATGTCCACGCCGAGGTGGCGGGTGACCTCGGTCGGGGTCATGTGGCCGAGCTCGTCCAGGACGGGCACGGTCTCCTTGAAGTTGCCCTCGCCGTGCAGCCGCAGCACGTCGCAGATCGGCTTGTCGGGGGCGAGGAACTCGCAGAACTCGGCGATGCCTCCGTCGAAGCGGAAGGTCGTCTCGTCGACGGCCTCGCTCTCCGTCCGCCGCTCGTCACGCACGACGATCGTCAGGCCGGGGACGAGGAAGGCCGTCTGCCGGGCGCGGGCGTGCAGGCTCTCCAGGGAGAGCCGGGCGTCCTTGAGGAAGATCTGCCGGTCGGCCCAGTAGCGGATCCGGGTGCCGGTGCGGCCGCGCGGGGCCTTCCCCTTCTTGGTGAGGCCGCTGGCCGCCTCGAAGGGGGCGTCCGGGGAGAGCTCGGTGAAGTGGCCGGGGGTGCCGCGTCGGAAGCTGATCGCGTGGGTGTGGCCGCTGCGGTCGACCTCCACGTCCAGGCGGGCGGAGAGCGCGTTGACGACCGAGGCGCCGACGCCGTGCAGACCGCCGGAGGCCGCGTAGGAGCCGCCGCCGAACTTGCCGCCGGCGTGCAGCTTGGTCATGACGACCTCGACGCCGGACAGGCCGGTCTTCGGCTCGACGTCGACCGGGATGCCGCGGCCGTTGTCGCGGACCTCGACCGAACCGTCCTCGTGCAGCAGCACCTCGATCCGGTCGCAGAAGCCGCCGAGGGCCTCGTCGACCGAGTTGTCGATGATCTCCCACAGGCAGTGCATCAGACCGCGACTGTCGGTGGACCCGATGTACATGCCCGGCCGCTTGCGGACGGCCTCCAGGCCCTCGAGGACGAGCAGGTGCCGAGCGGTGTAGTTGGAACCGTCGTCTTTGGCCAGCAGGGCGGACGGCACTGATTCGGCACTCATGCGGCGTTGCACTCCTCAATGAAGTTCTCTGACTCGTCTGCGTGGGCGCCCTCTTGCCCCCGGCCCGCTCTCACAGGGCGAGACGGCGGGGTGTGGCGCCCGTCGCAGCCTGTACGCGCTGCGCGAACACGACCTTGGCCGGGCACCGGCGCCCCGGGGCGCCATCTCCTCCTGCCACCACGGTTCCTGGCGGACCGTGGCACCGGGCGCAGGCGGCGGAGCTGCTGCGATGCAGGCTACCGGTGCTCGGGACGGGGCTTATGCTCCAACCCAGCAGAGGATTATGCTACGCGGACCTCGGACATCGCCTCGATCGGGCGTTCGAGGAGGGGTGGCCGCCACGGGAATCGGCACGCATGAACCGCCGGGCCCCGGGGCACGTCCTCATCAACAAGCAGAATCCTCAGAGAAGAAAAGCCACGAGCGGGAACGAAATCGACCTGGTTGGATGTTGACCCTGGTACGACAGCTCGTCGAGCTAGAGAAGAGGCGACGTGACTACTGTTCTGACCCCTGCGAGCCCGCTCACCGCGGCTGACCGCTGCGACCGTTGCGGCGCCCAGGCCTACCTGCGCGTCGTCCTCGCAAGCGGCGGAGAGCTGCTCTTCTGCGCCCACCACGGCCGGAAGTTCGAGCCCGAGCTCAAGAAGATCTCTGTGGAGATACAGGACGAGACGGGTCGTCTGGGCACGACGCCCTCGACGGCCTCCGACAACGAGCGCTGACCGCAGCGCTCCATCGGCGAGCCGGGTCCACCCGGGGCACGGGGCCGGGCGGCAGGTCGAAAGGCCTGCCGCCCGGCCCTTTTGCACACCCTCGTGCGCGCCTGCGCGCACACCCGGCGTCGCGTTCCGTGAGGGCGCACCCACGCAGCGGCACGGCCTGCGCACGGACTGCCACCGGCCGCAGGCGGACTGACACCGCGTCGGACGGTGACCGTCAGAGTGCGGAGCGCACATCGTCCGCCACCGCGGCGAGCCGGGTATAGACCCCCGGGTGCGTCGCCTCCGCGCAGCCCGTCCCCCAGGACACCAGCCCGACCAGCCGCCCGGCCACCACCAGCGGCCCGCCGCTGTCGCCCTGGCACGCGTCCCGCCCGCCCTGCTCGGCACCGGCGCACACCATGACCCGCGCGTCGTAGGGACTGTCCCCACCCGCGGGGTAGGCGCGCGAACACACCTCGTCGGAGACCACCGGCACCTCGACCGACCGCAGCGTCGGCGAGTAGCTGCCGTTCCCGCGGGTGTCGCCCCAGCCGTAGACCCGCGCCTCGGTGCCCGCGGCGTACGGCTCGGTCTCGCCCTGGGCGACCATGCCGATCACCGGCCGGCCGGCCTGCGGCTCGGCCAGGGTGAGCACCGCCACGTCCCGCAGGTTGCGGGTGAAGTCGTACCCGGGATCGATCCACACGTTGCGCACGGTGACCTCCCGGCCGTCCCGGTCGCGCAGGTCGTCACGGCCGATCACGGCCTGCAGCCCCGGCCGGTCCGCACGGTGGCCCGTCCGCTCGTCGTAGAAGCAGTGCGCGGCGGTGACCACCTTGGTGGCCGAGACCAGCACGCCGCCGCAGAACTGCCCGGAGCGGCTGCTGCCGAACTGCTGGCGGCTGGCGACGGCGACCATCCACGGGTGGTCGGAGGTGGAGGAGGCCGTACCGCCGACGATCCGGCGCTGCGCCGCGGCGGGGCCGGCCGCACCGAGCACCGCCAGCGATGCGGGGAGCGTGGCGAGCAGCGCCACCGCCACCGCCCGGCGGGTTCGGCGGCCGCCGGCACGGGCCGCGGCCGTCCGTCCGGGGTCGCTGCGGGGATCAAGGGGGCGGGGCCGGATGGCGGGGACGTCCAGGGAGGGCACCGGATCTCCAAGCTGGCTCGACGACGGACAACCGGCACAGCGTATTCGAGCCGTTACCCAACGTGGCGTCACCTTGCGTGCGGCCACCCGTACGAGGGACACCGGCGGTGCGGCCGGGCGGTGCGGCTCGCCCGGCCGGGCGGTGCGGCTCCCCCGGCCGTAGGGAGAGTGGGCCCGGGCGTGCCGAAGGGCCCGGAGCGTGGTGCTCCGGGCCCTTCGGGCCTGTCTCGTCGCCGGGCCGCCGTGGCCCCGGGGATCAGTCCAGGTAGTCGCGCAGGACCTGCGAACGCGACGGGTGCCGCAGCTTCGACATGGTCTTCGACTCGATCTGGCGGATGCGCTCACGGGTGACGCCGTAGACCTTGCCGATCTCGTCCAGCGTCTTCGGCTGACCGTCCGTCAGGCCGAAGCGCATCGAGACGACGCCGGCCTCACGCTCGGACAGGGTGTCGAGCACGGAGTGCAGCTGCTCCTGGAGCAGGGTGAAGGAGACCGCGTCGGCCGGGACGACCGCCTCGGAGTCCTCGATCAGGTCACCGAACTCGCTGTCGCCGTCCTCGCCGAGCGGGGTGTGCAGCGAGATCGGCTCGCGGCCGTACTTCTGGACCTCGATGACCTTCTCGGGGGTCATGTCGAGTTCCTTGGCCAGCTCCTCCGGGGTGGGCTCGCGGCCCAGGTCCTGGAGCATCTGGCGCTGGACGCGGGCCAGCTTGTTGATGACCTCGACCATGTGCACCGGGATGCGGATGGTGCGGGCCTGGTCGGCCATGGCGCGGGTGATCGCCTGGCGGATCCACCACGTGGCGTAGGTCGAGAACTTGTAGCCCTTGGTGTAGTCGAACTTCTCGACCGCACGGATCAGACCGAGGTTGCCCTCCTGGATGAGGTCCAGGAAGAGCATGCCGCGGCCGGTGTAACGCTTGGCCAGCGAGACCACCAGGCGGAGGTTGGCCTCCAGCAGGTGGTTCTTGGCCCGGCGGCCGTCCTCGGCGATGATCTCCAGCTCGCGCTTGAGCTTCGGGGCGAGCTTGTCGGCCTGGCTCAGCTTGTCCTCGGCGAACAGGCCGGCCTCGATGCGCTTGGCGAGCTCGACCTCCTGCTCGGCGTTGAGCAGCGGGACCTTGCCGATCTGCTTGAGGTAGTCCTTGACCGGGTCGGCGGTGGCACCGGCGACGGCGACCTGCTGGGCCGGCGCGTCGTCCTCGTCGTCGTCGGAGAGGACGAAGCCCTCCGACTCCTCCTCGGGCTCGCCCTCGGCCTTGTCGCCGGGGAGCGCCACCTCTTCGAGCAGCTCCTCCTCGCCGATGGCCTCCTCCTCGCCGGCCTTGCCGGTCTTGGAGGCGGTGGTCTTCTTGGCGGCGGTCTTCTTGGCGGGCGCGGCGGTCTTCTTGGCCGCGGCCTTCTTCGCCGGGGCGGCGGCCTTCTTCGCGGCGGCCTTCGCCTCGACGGCCTCGACGGAACCGGACCCGATCACGGTGGTCTCCGCGGCGACCGCGGCCACCACGGCCGGGGCGGCCACGGGAGCGGCCGGCGTGGCGGCCGGTGCGATGCGCACCGGCGGCTTGGCCGGGGCGGCCGGGGTCCGAGTGGTGACCGTCTTGGTCGCGGTGCGCTTGGTGGTGCTCTTGGCCGCGACGCTCTTGCGCTTGGAGCCGGCCGGTTCGGCCGCACTGACCATGAGGTCCACTCCTTCCTCAATCAGCACCTGGTTGAGGCTGCGCATGACGTTCTTCCACTTGGTGACCGGGATCTGGTCCGCCTCGAACGCCTGACGCACGTCGTCACCGGCGATCTGCCCCTGGGCCTTGCCCCGCTCGATGAGCGCGAGCAGTGCTGCGGACTCGGCGATCTCGGGGGGGAGCGAACGGGATGTGCTGGCCGACACGAACAACCTCTCGGACGATGAGTGGACTCGAACCCGTACCCGACCGTACGAGAGGACGGGGGACGATCACGCACGATCACGTGCGGGGTCGACTCCGACCGGCTCGGACTTGAGGACGAGGACTGGGTTTGCGGGACGGCAGCAGCGCCGCAGACCAACACAGCATTCTGACATGGTGGTGGTATTCCGGAGCTGCTTCCGCTCCGTACACATCGCTGCCACCCCTCAAGTGTTACGCATCCCGTTCGTGGCGCGGGTCACACCACCGGCGGAACCGCCGCGGACCCCCTGCGGCCTCGGGCGGAACGGCCCTCGACACCGGGCGACACGGCCCTCCGGCCGCCCCGGGGGACGGGGCTCGGGCGGCGGAAGGGCCGTGCGGCATCGGTGCTGCGGGGCACTGCGGGGCACTGCGGGGTGCTGCGGGGCGGTGCAGGTCGGTGCGGCCGTGCGGGCACCGGGCGGTGCAGGTCGGTGCGGCCGTGCGGGCACCGGGCGGTGCAGGTCGGTGCGGC
>NZ_JBEYFP010000333.1:0-6448 GCF_040634455.1 Kitasatospora sp. NPDC007106 | reverse complement strand
CATCCGGCCGCCGACCCGCCCGCTGCCCTCGAAGACCTTCACCTCGCGGCCGGCGGCGGCCAGGTGGTGGGCGGCGGCCAGCCCGGCGATGCCGGCGCCGACCACGGCGACGTCCAGCTCGGGGGTGCTCCCGACGGTGCTCATGTCCACCGTCCGCTGCCGAAGGCGGCCGTGCCGGCGAGGAGCCGTTCGCGCAGTTCGTGCCGCCGGACCTTCCCGGTGCCGGTGCGCGGGACGGCGTCCCGGTCGAGCACCACCGGCTCGGCGAGCGGCGGCAGGTCGTGGACGGCCCGCCGCCAGCGCTCGCCGTCGAGTTCGCCGTCGCCGGTGACCAGCACCGGCAGCGGGCGGCCGTCGGCGACGGCGAGCAGCACCGCCTCCTCGACCTCCGGCAGCCGGTCGTGGAGCACGTCCTCGACCTCGACGCAGCTCAGCCCCGGGACCATGTCCACCTCGCGGTCGAGCAGCAGCAGCCGCCCGTCCCGGGTGCGGACGCCGAGGTCGCCGGTGTTGAACCACGGCCCGGCCGCCTTCGCCTCCCAGCGGTCCGACTCGCCGAGGTAGCCGAGGCAGCGGGCGCCCGTCCGGGTCAGCACCAGGCCGGGCTCGCCGCGCCGGACGGGCGCCAGGGTGGCGGGGTCGACCACCTTGAGGCGCACCCAGCCCGGCAGCGGCCGGCCGAGGTCCCGGGTGGTCGGGTGGCGCTGCTCGCTGTCCGCCAGCGCCCCGCGGGTGAGGAAGCGGAAGGTGAGCGGCCCCGTCTCGGTCTGCCCCCAGCCCTGCATCCAGAGCGGGCGGCGCCGTTCGGAGGCGGACAGGAAGGTGCGGACGGTCGGCGGATGCATCGCGTCGAAGGTCGAGATGTACAGCCGCACGTCCCGGAACGGGTTCTGCGGCCCGGCCGCCAGCTGCTGCCAGCGGACGTAGGTGGACGGCAGCGCCTCCAGGATCGTCGGCGGGTGGCTGCGCAGCAGCGCGGCGGCGGTCGACGGGTCGGAGTCCGGCAGGATCGCGAAGGTGCCGGGTGCCCGCCAGAACGCGCTGGCCGTCCAGGTGACGGCGCGGCCGTGGGCGAAGGAGATCGCGCTGGCGACGGTGTCCTGGCGGCGGGCGGAGAGCACCGGCCAGCGGCGGGCCTCGAAGGCGGCCAGCCGGCGGATCAGCGTGCGGGTGGAGTGCACCACCAGCTTGGGGACGCCGGTGGTGCCGGAGGTGTGGTTGACGGTCAGCGGCGCGTCGTCGGGGCGGCGGTGCACGGCGGGCACGGGGTGGCCGCGCAGGTCGTCGGGGGTGAGGGCGCCCTCGGCGGGGCCGTCCAGGCAGACGGTGCGGCGGGCGAGCCGGGTGAGGTCGTGGCCGGCCGAGCGGGCGGTGCCCAGCACGTCCCGCTGGGTCACCAGGACGGCGGGCTCCAGCCGTTCCAGCAGCACGGCCAGGCCGTCCGGCGGCACCCGGTCGGAGAGCAGCGCCGGCACCGCGCCGATCCGGACGGCGGCGCAGGCGAGCAGCACGTAGTCCCAGTGGTTGCGCTTCACCACCGCGACCCGGTCGCCGGGCCGCGCGCCCGCGGCGGCCAGCCAGGCGGCCGTGTCGCGGACGAGGTCGGCGAGCCGCTCCGTCGTCCAGCTGCTGCCGCCGTCCGCGGCGAGGTCGAGCGGACGGCCGAGTTCGACCCGGATCGGCGGCCGTCGCTCGGCCAGCACCTCGAACAGCGGGCCGAGGTCCAGCGGCAGGGGCTTCACCAGGGCGGTCACGACAGGCTCCCGGTGAGCAGACCGGCGGCGGACAGGTCGACGGCGACCAGCAGGGCGCAGCTCAGCCGGTGCAGGTGGATGCCGAGCCGCCGGGCGAGCAGGACCTGGCCCTTGACGAAGCCCTGGTGCCACTGGCGCGCCCGCAGGACCAGCACCGGCGCCATCACCAGCGGGAACCACCAGGGTGCCACGCCCGCCACCGCGGAGCCGACCACCAGCGCCGCCTCCAGGGCCGAACAGCCCGCCACGAACAGGGCGTTGCCGCGTGACGGCAGGAGCACGGCGGCCGTCCTGCGGCCGACCGCGCGGTCGCCCGGGATGTCGTTGGTGTTGGAGTAGACGCCGAAGAGCAGGGGGCCGAGGCCGAACACCAGCGCCTGCACGGCGACGAAGGCGTCGAAGCGGCCGGTCAGCAGCCCGTGCAGCGGCAGGACGAACAGCCAGCCCAGCGCGGCGAGGAAGAACTCCTGGAAGCCGTTGTAGCTGATCCGCAGCCACCACGAGTACTGGAAGCCGAAGACCGTCAGGGCGAGCACCCCGGCCACCGCCCAGAGCGGGCGCGCCGGGGCCAGGGCCAGCGCGGCCAGCCAGCAGAGGGCGCAGGCGGCGGTGGACAGCCAGCCGAAGCGGATCGCCTGCGGCTCGGTGAGGGTGCCCGCGATCAGCGGCTTGCGGGCCAGCCGACGGGCGGGCGCGTCCGGGCCGTAGTTGACCTCGTCGCTGCCGTCCCGGTAGCCGGTGACGTCGTCGAAGGTGCACATCGCGGCACTCATCGCGATCTCGCCGCCGAGGAAGAGCAGCAGCACGGCGAGGGTCGCCGTGGCGGTCGCGGCCGAGCCGCCCGGCAGTACCATGGCGGCGACCAGCGGGACGCTCAAGTAGTAGTCGTAGATGTCGAGTTTGGCCAGCCGGGCGTAGGCCCGCCAGGCGATCGGCGGTGACTCGGCGACGGCCGGTGCGGCGGCGTGCTCCACGGGATCGCTGTCCTCTCAACGGCGGCCGGGCCCGGGACGGAATGCCGCGGGGGCCGGAGAAACGGGCCGACCACGCTGACGGTGCGCCAATCCGCCGTGGCGGACGGTGAGTCGGCGATCTCATGATGGCATACGGATACCGTTCGGATGCATTCCTATGATGAGCGCAGAAACGGGCGGTCCATGGTGTGTTCGTCTGCGGACCGCCCGTTGTGGGAATTACGCCGAGAAGCTCCCGGCGCCACCCGGGACGTGCGTGCCGTAGCCGGGCTGGACGGTCAGGCTCGGCCCGAGGCAGAACGGATTGCCGTAGACCTTCACCGGCCCGTCGGTCCGGTTCGCCAGCACATGGGCCAGGGCGGGAAGTTGGTTGCACCCGGACGGATCGGTGTACACGTCCAGCGGCTGGAACTCGGTGGAGAACACCACCACCGTGCCGGTCGCCGCCCGCGGGGCGGTTGCGGCGCCGGTGAGCGCCAGAACCGCGCCGGCGGCGGCCAGGGAGGTCAGGAATGCTCGCACAATCGTCCTTGCTGTCGATCGGTTCCCGCATTCTTCGCGGGCTCACCCCATCGATATCGTGCGCATACGTTTGAGTTCCATTCGCGGCGTCGGACAATCACCCGCCCGGCGGAGGGCATCGAATGCCCGTCCGGCCGTGCGGCCGCGGACTCCGGGAGCGCCCGCCGGCGGCGTCCGGTCGGGTGACACACGGCCCCCACCGATCGGCGGTCGCAGGTTGTGCGTGCCGAGCCGCGTACGGTCGATCCGGACGGACCCCGCCCGGCGGTCCGGCGCGCCCCGGCAGTGGCACGGCAGTCACCCCTGCAGTGGCACGGGTAGTGGCACCGGCCCGCGCGGGACCGTCCGCAGGGCGCCGACCCCCGACGGCGCCGGCGGGACGAGCGCAGGAGGCACCCCATGACACCGCCCACCCCGCCCGGCGCGGCCGAGCCGCCCGCAGCACCCGCCCCGTCACCCCCGCCATCCCCGTCCGGTAACGGTGCGACGGCGCTCCAGGTGCTGCGCAACCCCAGGATCTGGATCCTCCCGACCGCGCTGACCGGCGTCGTCGCGCTGCTGCTGTCCCTGCTCTACATGGGCGGCATCCTCAACCCCCGGATCGACCTCCACCGGGTGCCGGTCGGCCTGGTCAGCGCCGACAAGGGCGCCACCGTCGACGGCAAGCAGCAGAACCTCGGCGCGAGCATCACCGCCTCCGTCGCCGCCGCGCCCGACCCGGACGAACGGGTCAACTGGCAGGTCCTCAGCCCCGACGAGGCGCAGCAGAAACTCGCCTCCAACCAGCTGTACGGCGCCCTGCTGATCCCCGAGGACTTCACCGCCTCCGTCGCCGGACTCGGCCAGCCGCCGACCGGCTCGCCCGCCCGCCCCACCGCCGTCGTCCTCACCAACCCCGGCTCCGGCAGCCTCGCCTCCTCCTTCGCCGCCTCGATCGCCACCGACGCCGCCCACCGCGCCTCGACCGACCTCGGCAAGCAGCTCACCGCCACCGCCGCACAGCGCGCCGCCCAGCAGGGCACCCAGGTCTCCAACCCGTCCGCCCTGCTGCTGGCCGACCCGATCACCGTCGAGACCCGGGTCGGGCACCCGATCGGCCCGCACAGCGGCCTCGGCCTCAGCGCCTTCTACTACACCCTGCTGCTGGTGCTCGCCGGCTTCCTCGGCGGCAACGTCATCGGCAACGGCGTGGACGTCGGACTCGGCTACACCGACAACGAACTCGGCCCGTGGCACACCCGCCGGCGCACGATCCCGATCACCCGCCGCCGCACCTGGGTGGTCAAGTCGGTGATGAGCGTCGGGATCTCGCTGCTCACCTCGGCCGTCATCATGCTGGCCACCGTCTCGATCCTCGGCATGGACGCCTCGCACCTGCCGCTGCTCTTCGTCTTCTCCTTCTGCGCCAGCGCCGCCGTCGGCCTCGGCGTGCAGGCGATCAACGCCACCTTCGGCGGGATCGGGCAGCTGGTCAGCATGTTCGTGTTCATCGTGCTGGCCCTGCCGTCCTCCGGGGCGACGATCCCGCTGCAGGCGCTGCCGGACTTCTACCGCTTCCTCGCCAGGTTCGAGCCGATGCGGCAGCTCAGCGACGGCGTGCGGGCGATCCTCTACTTCGACGCCCGGGCGGACGCCGGCCTCGCCCGCGCCTGGATCATGATCGGGGTCGGCACGGTGCTCGCCCTGCTGCTCGGCTGGGTGATGACCAGCTACTACGACCGCAAGGGCCTGCACCGGCTCGCGGCCGAATCCGCCGCCTGACCCGGCTGCCGGACCGCTCCGCGGGTGCGGTGCCTCCCGAACCGCTGCGCGGGGCGATCGCACTCAAGGGCCGGGCCGAGTCGGGCCGACCGGTGGGAGGGGGTACGGCTGCGGCGACTGTCTCCTCCACGGCCTCGGGGTGCACTGACGGGCAGAACGCGATCGGCTTTCACCAGCCTCCGCCCGAAGCGCCCGGATCGCCGCGATGACGCCCTGACGCCGTTGTCGTACGGGCGAGGGAACGTGTCGATCGAATGCGCCACGAAGGTGCGGTCGCGGAGGCGCTGCGGCTTCGAGCGCAGTGCCTATCACTGCTCCACTGCGCCGAACGCCGGCTGACGGACGGCGGTGGGCTGTCCGTGGTGGCGGGCCCGGGCCGGAAACAGGGCCGTACGGGAGTGCAGACCGCGGAGTTCGTGGCGCACCAGGGCGGGAAGGGCGACGCCGTCGCGGTCGGGGGAGAGCAGGGCGGGGGAGAGCAGGGCGAGGGCCGCGTCCCGGTCGCCGGCGCAGAGGTGGCAGTCGGCCAGCCGGACGGTGAACAGCAGCCGTGAGGACGGCAGTTGGTCCGGTCCGAGCAGGGCCAGCGCGGTGGCTGCCGCGTCGGCGGCGTGCCGGGCGGGCCGCGGGTCGCCGACGGCGGCGGCGACGTCGCGCAGGGCGGCGGCCGCACCGGCCTCCACCCGGAGCCGCATGGAGGCGATGGAGAGCCAGGCGGCGTCCGCCTCGTCGGGTTCGCCGATGTGGTCGAGGTGCAGCCGGGCGCGGGCGATGTGCCGGACGGTCCCGCGGACGTCCCCGGCCAGTGCGTGGGCCCGGGCCCGGCCGATCCGGCCCATCGCACCGGCCCAGTGGCGGTCGGGCGCGGCCCGGCCGATCGCCCGGGCGTAGCCGAGCGCGGAGTCGGCGTCGCCGTCGAGGCGGGCCAGGGTGCTCATGTCGCTCAGCGCGGCGACCTGGGTGGCGGGGTCGTCGGCCAGTTCGGACCAGGTGAGCGCCCGGTCGAAGCAGGCCATGGCGGTGGCCCGGCGGCCCTGCTGCATCCGCAGGACCCCGGCGGCGTGCGCGTACTCGGCGGCGAGCCGGGCCAGCGGTCTGCCCCGGGCGGCCGGCCCGGCGGCCAGCCGGCCGAGGACGGCCCGCAGGACGTGCTCCACCGTCTCGGCCGCGCCCGCCCGGACGGCCTGTTCGCCGGCCCGCAGGTGTGCGGCGAGCAGACCGGTGAGCGCGTGCACGGTGTCGGTGTCCGGTGGCGGCCCGCCCGGTCCGGCCGCGCAGAACGCCGCCTGGAGCGCCGCCATGTCCTCCGCCGACGGCAGCGTGCAGCCCGCGGCCGCGTGCAGCGGGCAGAGCAGACCGTAGTCCGGGAGGCGTGCCGGCGGCGGGCAGGCCGGGGCGGGGCCGCCGCCGGACGGCGGCCGGGTGTGCGGCAGCGGC
>NZ_JBEYFP010000332.1:0-6465 GCF_040634455.1 Kitasatospora sp. NPDC007106 | reverse complement strand
CGCTGTTGAGTTCTCAAGGAACGGACACTTCCTTCGGACCGCCTTCCAGCGGACCCTCCGGGCGTTTCGCTCTTTCGTGTTTCCAGCTTATCAGAGGATTTCCCGCCCGTTTCACCGGGCGTTTTCCTTCGACTCGCTTTTTCGTCGCCCCTCTCGGCGCGACTCCGGAACTGTACGGGGCCCGGGGCCCCACAAGCAAATCGCCTCCGCCCGGTGTCGAACCGGGCGGAGGCGAGGTGCTCGGCTCAGCGGACCTCGGTGATCTCCGGGCCGCGTGCGAACGGGTCCAGCGAGGCGCTGTAGCGCTGTTCGCCGCCCTCGGTGGGGGCGCCGTCGGCCACCATCTGCGCGTCCTCGGGGAGCTTCAGCACGATCGGGTCGCGCGGCGCCATCGGCGCCTCGCCCCGGACCACGACGGTCTGGCGGAAGACCTCTTCCAGGATGCCGGCCATCTCGGGCTGGACGGCGGCCTGGCCGGAGATCACGCCGCGCAGGAACCAGCGCGGACCGTCGCAGCCGACGAACCGCACCAGCTGGGCGCCGTGGGTGCCGTCGGGCAGCTGGACGGGGACCTGGGCGCGCAGGTGCCAGCCGAGCGTGCCCTCCTCCTCCTCGATCAGGCCGCCCTGCTGGGTGATGCCGTTGGCGATCTCCTCGCGGACCTCGCCCCAGATGCCCTCCGACTTGGGGGCCGCGAAGGCCTGCAGCTGGATCGCACTGTTGCCGAGGACGAGGGTCGCGGCGACGATCGCGTCACCGGCGACCTCGACGCGCAGCTCCATGCCCTCGACCCCGGGGACCAGCAGACCCCCGAGGTCCACTCGCCCCTCCTCGGGCTGCTCGAGCTCGGAGATGTCCCACGGCCCGTCCGGGCGCGGTGCCGGCGGCAGGCCGACCCGGTCGGCGGGGTCCAGCTCGGTGTCGTTCTCGCTCTCGGCGGAACCTTCGACGTCATCGGCCGTCTCGTCGGCGCTGGTGGCGTCCTCGGCGAGCTGCTCGACAGCGTCCTCGCTCTTGTGGCGACGACGGAACACGGTCACTGTCCTTCCCGGTCCAAGACCGAATCCAAGACCGAAGCGAATACCTGCTCGGCTACTGCGAGACCGCGGGCATGCTAGACCGCGGCGTGGCCGCCGGTCGACCCGAACCCGCCTTCGGCTCGCGCCGACCCTGGCAGCTCGGCCACCTCGTGGAAACGCGCCCTCTCCACCTGCTGGATGACCAGCTGGGCGATGCGGTCCCCTCGACGGAAGCTGACGGCCTCGCGCGGGTCCAGGTTGACGACGATCACCTTGATCTCACCACGGTACCCGGCATCGACCGTCCCCGGGGCGTTCACAAGGGCAACTCCGCAACGAGCTGCGAGGCCCGAACGCGGGTGCACGAACGCCGCGTAACCGTCCGGCAGCGCAATGGCGACGCCGGTGGGGAGGACGGCCCGCTCGCCGGGGGCCAGTTCGGCGTCGACGGTGGTGCGCAGGTCGGCTCCGGCGTCGCCGGGGTGCTCGTAGCCGGGCATCGGGAGATCGGCGTCGATCCGCCTGATCAGGACGTCCACCGGCGGACGGGCGGTGCTGGTCACGGGTTCACCTCGAAGGCTCTGGCGCGCTTGAACAGGTCCGGGTCGTCCAAGGCCTTCTTGATGTCCTCGGGACGACCGTGCGTGGTGAAGTGTTCCAGCTTCACCTGGATGAAGAGCGCCTGCGCCCGGATGGCGACCGGTCCGTCGGGGCCGCCGATGCGGCCCTCGGCCGCGCTGTAGACCTTGCGGCCGTGCACGCCCGTCACCCAGGCGTGGATGTGCAGCTCGCTGTCGACCGGCACCGGACGGACGAAGTCGGTCTCCAGCCGGCCGGTCACGGCGGGGGCGTGCAGCAGCCAGTTGAGGGTGCCGAGCGTCTCGTCCATCGCGGTGGTGAGCAGACCGCCGTGGGCGAGGCCGGGTCCGCCCTGGTGCACCGCGCGGACGGTGAACCTCGCGTCGACGGTGAGGCCCTCCCCGGCCACCGCGGTCAGCTGCAGCCCGTCGGGGCGCTGCGGGCCGCAGCCGAAGCAGAGGTCGTAGTGGGGCTCGATCGGCGTGCCGGGGGCCGGCGCGCCGGGCGCACGGGGCGGCAGCGCGGCGTCGGCGGGCGGCGTGGTCGGCGTCGGGGCGGCGGGGCGGGGCAGCGGCGCGGGGGCGCCCTGCGGCGCGGCGGCGGGGGCGGTGGAACCGGTCACGGTCGCGATGCTACCCGCCAGTAGCAAACGGCGGGAGGGGCGTGGGCGGAAGCGGCCGTGCGGGCGCCCACAATGGGGGGCATGTACGACGAACGCCTCACCGTCCCGCGGTCCTGGTGGCTGCTCCCGCTCGTGACGGGCCTGTCACTCGGCCTGGTCCTGCTGCGCTTCAGCGGCCTCGGCGCCCTGATCGGCCTGGTGGTCGGCATCGCCGCCGGCGCGGCCGCGCTCAGCTCCTACGGCTCGGCCCGGATCCGGGTGGTCCAGGGCTCGCTGGTGGCCGGGCAGGCCCGGATCCCGGTGGACGCGCTCGGCACGGCCGAGGTGCTCAACCCGGCGGAGGCGGTCGCCTGGCGCGGCGTGAAGGCGGACCCGCGGGCCTTCATGCTGCTGCGCAGCTACGTGCCGACGGCGCTGCGGGTGGAGGTCACCGACCCGTCCGACCCGACGCCGTACCTGTACCTGTCCACCCGCTCGCCGCAGAAGCTGGCGGACGCGCTGCAGGGTGCCCGCCGGGCCGCCCAGCGCTGAGCCGCGGGGGAAGGCCGCCGGGCCCGGGCGGACGTGCCGCGGACGGGCCCGGAAACGGAGGAGGGACGGCTCCGCGGGTGGCGGACCGTCCCATTGCTCCTGTGGTCGCAGGCGCCCGGCCTGCGGGTACGGCCCCCGTACGGGGCCCGCGTCTGCTGCCTCCGGCCTTGCTGCCCAGGGCCGGCGGGGTGGCCTTCCGGGCCGACGGTGAGGCGTCGGGCCCGGGCCATTCCGCACCGTGCTCAGGCGCCGCAGTCCCGGCAGATCGGCTGACCGTTCTTCTCGCTGTAGAGCTGGCTGCGGTGGT
Source organism: Kitasatospora sp. NPDC007106 (assembly GCF_040634455.1). Lineage (NCBI taxonomy): Bacteria > Bacillati > Actinomycetota > Actinomycetes > Kitasatosporales > Streptomycetaceae > Kitasatospora > Kitasatospora sp. NPDC007106. The sequence goes on along the minus strand of NZ_JBEYFP010000332.1, from coordinate 3,407 downwards.
GCACCAGGAAGCAGCTCATGCAGGTGAACTCGTCGGCCTGGCGCGGCAGCACCCGGACCGACAGCTCCTCGTTCGAGAGGTCGGCGCCGGGGAGCTCCAGACCCTCCGCCGCGTCGAACTCGTCGATGTCGACCGAACCGGTCGTCTTCTCGTTCCGCCGCGCCTTCAGTTCCTCGATGCTGTCCTCGTTGAGGTCGTCATCGGTCTTGCGTGGGGTGTCGTAGTCCGTAGCCATGTTTTCGCTCTCCCCCTTTGGGTGTGTGCGGTATCTCCAGCGCACGTAACGCATGGGGGGCCGGTCTTGTGCCCGACCCGAGGCGGAGATTTTGCCTTACTTCAAGCCCCGTTACTCAATCGACACCCGGTTTCGGACCCGTTGGGGTGACCGAACGGGGTTCGAACACCACCGCGGGTGGTCGGCCCGGTCGGGCCGGGACGGGGCCCGGACGACTACCTTGGGTAGCGGCGCCCCTGCCGTTCCTTCACCAATTGACCCTGGCCACAGCACATTTGGCGACAGATCGACATTTTCGGGACCTCTCCGACCGGTCACCCAGCGCCACGGCGCCCGACCGGAGGTCGAGCGCCGTGCGGCACGGCGCGGGTGCATCGAATGGCCCGATGTGAACTTGGTCACATCTCACACCTTTCCGGAGAATCCCGGACATTCCCGGTGCGGCCGGACGGCCCCGCGGAACGGCCGGATCAGGCCTTCGCGGCGGCCGCGGCGGCCCGGCGGGCGAGCAGCGCGGCCTGGCGCTCGTCGAACTTGGTGGCCTGGGCGTCCAGGCCGTCCAGGAAGGCGCCGAGCTGCTCCTGGGCCTGCTGGCCGGAGCCGCCGAGCCCGGTGGTCTCCAGGACCTTCAGGTGGCGCAGCACGGGCTGCAGCACGTCGTCGTGGTGGATGCGCAGGTTGTAGACGCCGCCGATGGCGATCTGGGCGGCGGAGCGCTCGAAGCCGGGCATGCCGTGGCCGGGCATCCGGAAGTTGGTGACGACCTCGGTGATGGCGTTCATCGCCTCGTCCGGGGCGATCTCCATGGCCGCCTTCAGCAGGTTCCGGTAGAAGACCATGTGCAGGTTCTCGTCGTTGGCGATCTTCGCCAGCAGCTGGTCGCACAGCGGGTCGCCGGAGTGGTGGCCGGTGTTGCGGTGCGCGATGCGGGTCGCGAGCTCCTGGAAGGCCACGTAGGCCACCGAGTGCAGCATGCTGTGCGCGTTGTCGGACTCGAAGCCCTCCGACATGTGCGCCATGCGGGCCCGCTCCAGCTCGACCGGGTCCACGGCGCGGGTGGCCAGCAGGTAGTCGCGGATGGCTATGCCGTGCCGGCCCTCCTCGGCCGTCCAGCGGTGCACCCAGGTGCCCCAGGCGCCCTCGCGGCCGAACATGGTCGCGATCTCGTGGTGGTAGCTCGGGAGGTTGTCCTCGGTGAGCAGGTTGACCACCAGCGAGATCCGCGCCAGCGGGGTCACCTTGGACTGCGCGGGCGCCCACGCCTCCCCGCCGAGCACGCCGTCGAAGTCCCGCCCCTGGCTCCACGGCACGTACTCGTGGGGCATCCACTCCTTGGCGACCTTGAGGTGCCGGTTCAGCTCGCCCTCGACGACCTCTTCGAGGGCCAGGATCAGCTTGGCGTCGGTCCAGGCGGTCGACGCGGGCGGTGCGGTGCGCTGGACGGGTGCGATGGTCACGGCTGGTGCTCCTGTGTGCGGCGTCCGGCGCGTCGGGCGGGGTGGGGCCGACGGCGGCGGCGCGGACGGTGACGGAACGGGGGACGGGGGCGGGCGGCACGAGCGCGGAGGCGGACGCGGCGGCCGTCCGGGTCGGCCCACTTACGGATGCGTAGGTTACGACACCGTAAGTTGTTTCGGCGGCAAAAGACAAGCCGCCCCCCGCCAGCGCTTATGCCGTCTTGACACGGCCGGAGGGGGCGGCGGGGGGCGGTCGGCGATCGGTCGCGCACGGAGCGGCGCGGCCGGGTGCGGCGGCGTCGGCGCAACGGCGTCCGCCGCCGCCCCGGAGGGGTCCGGGACGGCGGCGGAAGGGGTCGGGAAGGGGTCGGGAAGGGGCCTGGCGGGGCCCTGAACGGACTCGGCGGGCCGGGTGTGCGTCAGGGCCCGGGGATGCGCACCCGGATCGTCAGGCCGCCGCCGGGGCGCGGCGTGGCCTCGATGGTGCCGCCGTGCGCGCGGACCACCGAACGGACGATGGACAGGCCGAGGCCGACGCCCTTGTCGCTGCGGGTCCGGTCGGCGCCCTTGACCCGGCGGAACGGCTCGAAGATGTGCTCCATCTCGTAGCCGGGCACCACCGGGCCGGTGTTGGAGACGACCAGCTCGCCGACGCCGCCCGGGGCGGGCGTGGTGGACATCTCCACCCAGCCGTCCGGGATGTTGTAGCGCACCGCGTTCTGCAGCAGGTTGAGCGCGATCCGCTCCAGCAGCACGCCGTTGCCGGAGACCGTCACCGGGTGGAGCTCGGAGCGGAGCTCGACCTCGCGGGTCGCCGCCTCGGGCCTCAGCTGCTCCAGGGCCCGCAGGGCGACCTCGGAGAGCTCGACCGGGCGCCGGTCGGTGATCTCGTTGTCGCTGCGGGCGAGCAGCAGCAGGCCCTCGACGAGCTGCTCGCTGCGCTCGTTGGTGGCGAGCAGGGTCTTGCCGAGCTGCTGCACCTCGGGCGAGGCCTCCGGGTCGGCGAGCTGGACCTCCAGCAGCGTCCGGTTGATCGCCAGCGGGGTGCGCAACTCGTGCGAGGCGTTGGCTACGAAGCGGCGTTGCGAGTCGAAGGAGCGGTCGAGCCGGTCGAGCATGTCGTCGAAGGTGTCGGCGAGCTCCTTCAGCTCGTCGTCGGGCCCGTCGAGCTGGATGCGGCGGTGCAGGTCGGAGCCGGCGACCTCGCGGGCGGTGCGGGTGATCCGGCCGAGCGGGCGCAGCACCCGGCCGGCCATCGCGTAGCCGGCCGCGAAGGCGATCACGGCGAGGCAGATCAGGGCGGTGAGGGCCTTGCGCAGCAGGGTGTTGAGCGACCGCTCGGCCTCGATGTCCTGGTAGTGGTTGAGCCAGCGGGTCAGCTCCGCCTGGCTGTTGATGACCTCGCCGTCGGGGGTGGTGAGGGAGACGCCGGGGCCCAGCCGCAGGGTGGGCAGGGTGGCGCTCTGCATGGCCTCGCGGACGAAGTAGTACATGAGCAGCAGCAGGACGACGCCGGCCATCAGGAACATCCCGCCGTAGAGCAGGGTGAGCCTGATCCGCACGGTGGGGCGCAGCGACAGCCAGGCGAACAGTCCGTCGCCGGGGTGGTACTGCGTGGCGGGCCGCCCGGCGGCGGCCGCGCCGATCGGGGTGCGGGCCGGGTGCTGCTGGACCGGGCCCGGGCCGCCGGCGGGCGCGCCGGGGGCCCCGCCGGC
>NZ_JBEYFP010000331.1:0-6468 GCF_040634455.1 Kitasatospora sp. NPDC007106 | reverse complement strand
CCGGGCCGTCCGGGCGGGGGACGGCCAGCGGTGGGGGCTGCGCCCACGGCGCCGGCTGCGTCAGTCGCTCACCGCCACCAACCGCACGGCCATGCGGCGCCCGTCGTGCTCGTACTCAACACGGCTGCCGGCCGTCCGGCCGGACAGGGCCTGCCCGAGCGGGGTGAAGGGGCTGAGCTTCTCCACGCCCGTCGAGTGCGGCTCCTGGGAGGTGATCTCGTACTCCTGCTGCTCCCCGTCGAAGTCCACCCGCACCAGGCGGCCGGGGCACACGGCGTCCGCCGCGGCCCTGCGGTCACCGGTCAGGTATGCCTTGAGCAGGGCGGCGCGCTCCTCCAGCTGCTCGGTGCGCCCGCGCTGCTTGCGCTGCTGGTCGGTCCGGGCCCGCGGACGCGAGTCACGCCCAGTCGGGCCGGACTGCTGCTCCAATTCCGCTCGCAGCTGCTCCAGTTCGTGGCGGATTCGCTGTTCCGCCGACTCCGGCAGCGCCGCCACGACCGGCACCTTGCCACTGGGCGAGGACCGCCGAGGCGTGGGCACGGCCGCCGGGGCGGGCGGTGCTGCCGACGCCCGGCCGGCCTCCGGCGCAGCGGCGGGCGGCGGGGCGCTCCGCTGCGGGGCGACGCTCACGCTCCGGGCGACGGCCCGCTCGACGGCGGTCTTCAGCCGGGCCTCGGCCGCCACGCGGTTGCGGTACCAGTCGGTGCCCCAGATCCGGTGGAGCGTCCAGCCGAGGCCGGTGAGCATGGACTCGCGCAGCCGGTCGCGGTCGCGGGCGGCCTTGGAGGAGTGGTACATGGCGCCGTCGCACTCGACGCCCAGGGCGTAGCGGCCCGGCCGCTGCGGGTCGCGCACTCCCAGGTCGATGCGGTAGCCGGCGACGCCCACCTGCGGCTGGACGCTGTAGCCCCAGCCGCGCAGCACCTCCAGCACCGACTCCTCGAAGGGGCTCTCGGGCTCGGCGTCGCCGTCCTCGGCCTCCTGGACGAGCGCCACGGGCCCGTACTTGGCGTACTTGAGATAGCGGGCGAAGTGTTCGAAGCTCTCGCTCGCGGACGGCCGGAGGGCCTCGGGTTCGAAGGAGGCCACCACCTCGACCCGGTAGCGGGCGCGGGTGACGGCGACGTTGAGCCGCCGCCAGCCGTCCTTGCGGTTGATGGGTCCGAAGTTCTGGTTGAGCTTGCCGAGTTCGTCCGGGCCGTAGCCGACCGACATGATGATCACGTCTCGCTCGTCGCCCTGCACCGCTTCGAGGTTCTTGACGAAGAAGCCGTCGAGGCGGTCGTCGGAGAAGCGCTCGTCCAGGTCGGGGTGCCGGCTGCGCTCCCGTTCGACGGCCTCCCGGATCACCTCGGCCTGGGACTGGGAGAGCGCGACGACGCCCAGCGAGCGGTCGGGGCGGGTACGGAAGTGGTGGATGACGCGCCGGGCGACCTCGACGGCCTCGCCGGGATTGTTGCGGGCCGCCGTACCGGAGCGGTAGACGCCCTGCTCGGCCTTGAAGAAGGCCACGCCCACGTCGGGGCCCTCGGAGAACGCACCGGGGAAGGTGGTCATCGCGCCGCGGTAGAACTGCCGGTTGCTGAAGGCGATCAGGTGCTCGTGGCGGCTGCGGTAGTGCCAGCGCAGCGAAAGCTCCTTGAGCATCCCGTTGCCCTTGGCCAGGGAGAGCAGGGACTCGTAGCGGGGCACCTCCTCCTCGGCGTACGGGTCGTCCTCCTCGTCCTCGCTGGCGGTGAAGAACGCGGTGGGCGGCAGCTGGTTCTCGTCGCCGGCGACGATCAGGGCCTTGGCACGGTAGATGCAGTTGATCGCGTCCTGCGGCAGGACCTGGGACGCCTCGTCGAAGATCACGACGTCGAAGGTGAAGTCCGAGGGCAGGAACCGGCTGACCGTCAGGGGGCTCATCATGAAGCACGGCTTGACGCGCAGCGCCGCCTCACCCGCCTCCCGGAGGAGCACGTGCACCGGCTTGTGCATCCTCTTCTTCTTGCCTTCGTGCTGGATCAGCTTGGTGCCGGGGCTGCTGAGCACGCCGGGCCGGTTCATGTCGCAGGTGCGCGCCACCCGGATCCGGGCGTGCTCGGCCAGGGCACGGTCGACGTCGCGGAACGCTGCGACCTTGTCGTCGCGGTCCTTGGCCCGGTTCCACACCAGGCGGGGGTCGTTCTGGATGACGCGGTCGGCCCAGGAGTGCAGCACGGACTTCTCCACCACCTGCGGGAAGTCCTCCGGTGTGACGCCGGCCCGGACGGCGCGGGCGGTCAGGTCGCCCAGGCCCGCCTCCTCCAGCGCCCGCTGGCCCCGCTGGTAGGCCGCCCACTCGTCGGGGCCTCCGCGGTCGCCGTCCAGCAGGGCCAGCAGTTGCTCGGCCGACGCCGTCACGGACAGGGCGGCGCGCAGCCCACGCCCCCGCTGCTCGTCGAACATCCCGGCCAGCCGGACGCAGGAACGGTCCCAGAACCGCTTGGCCTCTTCCAGCGGGCTGTCGGGAAGTGCCTGGTGGAGGATCCGGGCCGCGTCGGCGGGGAACACCCCTTCCTCGGGCATGCAGGTTTCCCGCAGCCGCTGCAGCCAGGTCGCGGCCTGATCCAGCGCGGTGCGCACGGTGGCACGGCCGGCGTACAGCACGTCGAGGAAGTCGCGGTCCTGCTGGGCGCAGGTGGCGAACTCCTCGTCGGCGGCGCGGGCCGCCCGGGCCGCCGCGATCGCGGTGCGCGCCTCGGCCAGGGTCCGGCCGTCGCGGCCGGAGACACTGCTGACGTGTTCGAGCAACCGTGCGGCTTCGCGGAGCGGCGCGACATGGGCACCGCTCCATCGGGCGGCGTCCGCCAGGGTGCCGTCCTCGAGATCGCAGGGGGCGCCGGGCTGCGGCGGGAACACCAGCGAGTCGCGCCACGTGGTGAGCAGCTCGCCGGCGTCCCGGGCTGCCTCGCGGGCCGCGGGGCGGGGCTGCCCGCCGTGGGCGAGTTGGGCGCGGAGCGCCTCGGGATCCAGAACGCGCGGGGCCAGTTCGGCGGCCCGCTCGGCGCGGCCGAGTGCCTTCTCCGCGGCAGCGAAGTCGGTCTCCTCACCCTGCCAGAAGTGGCCGAGGAGCTCGCCCTCGCGCCGGCCCTCCTGGTCCAGTCGCTGCTGGGCCTGCTGCCAGGCGACGGCGTCCGGCAGCGCCGCCAGGACCGTCTTGGTGCACTTGGCACCCTCGGGCAGCAGGGCCCGCACGGTGCGGCGGTCGGCCCGGTAGGAGGAGGACATGCGCGCCGTGAACGAGCGGTGCACGGTGGCGAAGCGCTGGGCGACGTCCACCAGTGCGGTTTCCGTCAGGACCCGTTCGGTGAAGTGCCCGCGGGCCTTGTCGCGGGTCGTGCGCAGGTCGGCGACCGCGTCGGACAGCCGGTGCACGGCGGTACGGGCCTGGGCCGCACCGGACGGGGTGAGCCACCGCGCGGGGGGCTTCTCGCCCTGTTCCGCCAGGGACAACTCGGTCAGGTCGACCAGCCGCAGGCCCTGTGCGCAGCTCTCCGGCGCGGGAACGCCGTACACGCGGGCGGCGATGGCCAGCAACTGCAGGGCCCGCTCCAGGTTCTCCGCATCGGTCGCCAGCCGGTCGGCGAGGACGGTTGCCCGCTCCGCGGTGACGCCGGACAGATCCAGCCCGGACGGAACGAGGTCCGCCAGCGCCAGCTCCTGCGGCCCGGGGTCGGGAGCGACCGAAGGGCCGGTCAGCTCGGCCCAATGCTGTCCGAGCAGTTCGTTCGCCCGCCGTTCGGCGGCCTCCACGGTGTCGAGGCGCCGCTCGAACGCCCGGATGCCGTCGGCGATCCGGGTCGGATCGGTCTCCATCCAGGACAGCGGCACGACGGGCCTTCCGGCACCCAACCGCAGCGCCTCGACGAGGCGTCCGGCGTCGTACAGGCCGTCCCACCCCATGGTCTCCAGCAGCTGGGTGTGCGGTGCCAGGGCGCCGCGTAGGACGGCGAGGTCCTCCAGGGCTCGCGCCAGGGCGTCCAGTTCGCCGCCGGCCTCGCCCAGGCCGCGCCAGGCGAACGCCTCGCCCTCCAGGGCGGGGCGCCAGGAGCAGGACACCCAGCGCGCACCGTCGAGGATGCCCCGCAGGCGCTCCTCGGTGAGGCCCGCCGCGTCGAACTCGGGCTCCGGAGCGAGCTGCTGGAGGGTGTGCAGCAGCGAGACGCGTCCCAGAACGGCGTGCAGGGGCCGGTTCATCCCCTCGTGGTGTTCGTTCATCGCCACCGCGTAGCCGGAGAGCTCGCGGCGCAGTTCCTCGGCGGTGAGGAGCTCGTCGCGGCGTGCGGCCGGGAAGGAGCGGCGGGGTGCGTTGAGAGCCCGGCCGAGCTCCTGGGCGACCTGCTTGCGGTTGGCGGTGTTGCTGTGCAGGGCGAGGACGTAGTCGTCGAGGCCGACCTGTTCGAGGCGGTTGCGCACCACGTCCAGTGCGGCCGCCTTCTCGCTGACGAAGAGGACGCTGCGGCCCCTCTCCAGCAGACCTGCGATCATGTTGGTGATGGTCTGGCTCTTGCCGGTGCCGGGCGGGCCGTCCATCACGAAGCTGCGGCCGTCGAGTGCGGCGGCGACGCACTGGCGCTGGGAGGAGTCGGCGTCCAGCACGAGCGGGGCCTTCTCCGGCGGCTGCTCCTGGTCGATCCGGTCCAGGGGTATCGGATCGAAGCCGAGCGAGTCGGCGGTGCCGGCCGTGTCGGCGCCGAGGCCCAGGGTGCGCACCAGCGGGCTGCCCAGGATCCGTTGCATGTTGTCCCGCAGGTCCCGGTACATCACCTCCTTGCTGGAGTTGAAGGCGTCCAGCACGATGCGCTCGCTGACCTGCCATCCGCTACGGGCCGAGACGGCTCGCCGGACCTGTTCCAGCAGGGCCGGGGCGTCGGCGGGCTCGATCTGGTCCGGAGCGGGCCACTCGATGCCCATCTCCTCCATCTTGACGGCCAGCGCCGGGTTGAAGCTCAGCTCCTCGTCCCCGTTGAGCTCCAGGAGGTAGGAGTCGCCCTTCCATCTGCGCAGCCGTACCGGCACCAGCAGCAGGGGCGAGGTGACGGGATCGGCGTCGGCGGCAGGACGCCACTGGAGGAAGCCCACGCCGAGGTGCAGCACCCAGAGGCCGTAGTCGTTGTACTTCTCCTGCGCGACGGTCGCCAGGCGCTTGAGGTGCCTGTCCTGTTCGGCCTGGGTCGCCTTGGTGGTGCTCAGGGTGGTCCGGGCGGTGCCGCCGCCCGTCCGGGAGGCGGGGGTGTCGATGGGACGGCTGCCGGTCAGGGTCCCGACCGCGTCGCCGGGATGCGCGGCCGGTCCTTTCTGCAGCTGAACGGCGGCGGAGGTGCTCTCCGGCACCGCGGCGAACAGGCATCCCTTGGGCAGCGCCTCCAACACCTGCCCCAGCCCCGGTGCGGTGATGTCCGCACCCGCCTGCTTGCTGCTGCGCCGGTAATGCACCAAGCGGTTGCGGAAGCCCAGGTCGATCAGGGATTTCTGCCAGGACTCCAGTAGCGGCCTCAGGGGGTCTGCGGCGCCGTGCTGTCCGGAGCGGCGGTGGGCCATGCGGGTGACTCCGTTCAAACCGATCAGATGGTGCGAAAAGCGTGAGGACCAGGTGGCGGAAGCATAGTGCGTCGGCACAGTAACCGGGATGAGAGTGCGACAGGTTCGAATTGCCCGTCAGGCAATGTCGACCGTGGCGCCGCGAACACGTCAAATTGCGCCGTGGGCACCGGTGTCGAGCCCGAGCTCGGCGTCGGAGATCACCGGCCGGGAGCACATCTCAATTCAACTCGCCCATCACCGAAATCAAGTGGTCGAATGTGAACCGCGATGCTCAAGTCGGCCAGAGTGACGCCGATGGGATGTTTCGGGGAACAGCGGTTCGAGGGAGGGTGCAGCGGTGCACGAGAACGGCATCGAAGCCTTGCGGTCCGGCGAGGTGCGTACGGGCGTGGTGTCGTCCGTCGCCCCTTTCGGCGTCCTGGTGGACATCGGTGACGGGGTCGAGGGACTCGTCGCCGTGCCGCAGCTGTCCTGGCGGCACGTCGCCGACGTCTCCGAGGTGGCGGGCGTCGGGGACGAGGTGAGCGTCGTCGTCCTCGGCGTCGATCTGGAGCGGGGCGAGGTGTCGCTCTCCCTGAAGGACCTGTTCCCCGATCCCCTCCAGGAGTTCGCCCGGACGACGCTGGGGCGGCGGATCCGGGCCCGGGTGACGGCGACCGCTCCGATCGGGTTCTTCGTCGAGGTCGCCGAGGGCGTCCAGGCCCTGGTGCCCGTCTCCGGCCACGCCGAACGCAGCGGCGTCGACCTCAAGGCCGGCGACGACGTGGTCGTCGAGGTCCGCGCCGTCAACCTGTACACCAGGCGTGTCACGGTCGTCCTGACCGTCGGCGACTGAGACGGGGCGGGGGGGCCCGCCGGACGCGCGCCCCCCCCCCCCCCCCAAAGAGGCGCGGAGCGGGG
>NZ_JBEYFP010000330.1:0-6524 GCF_040634455.1 Kitasatospora sp. NPDC007106 | reverse complement strand
GCCGCGCCCGGCGCGCCGCCACCGCCGCGGCGCTGGCCGTCCTCACCGCCGGCACCGGCCTGGTCGGCTGCCCGACCGCGGCGCAGGCGAGCACCCCCGGCACCAAGACCGTCACCGCCACGCTCTTCGAGTGGTCGTACGCCTCGGTCGCCAAGGAGTGCACCAACTTCCTCGGCCCCAAGGGGTACGGCTACGTGGAGGTGTCGCCGCCGCAGGAGCACGTCCAGGGCGGCCAGTGGTGGACCTCCTACCAGCCCGTCAGCTACAAGATCGCCGGCAGGCTGGGCGACGCCAACGCGTTCACCGCCATGGTCAACACCTGCCACGCGGCAGGCGTGAAGGTCGTCGTGGACGCGGTCGTCAACCACATGAGTGCGGGCAGCGGCACGGGCACCGGCGGCACGGTGTACTCCAAGTACACCTACCCCGGTTACTACCAGGACTGGGACTTCCACTCCTGCCGCAGCAACATCAGCAACTACGCGGACCGTGCCAACGTGCAGAACTGCGAGCTGTCCGGCCTCTCCGACCTCGACACCGGCAGCGACTACGTGCGTTCCACCATCGCCGGCTACCTCAACGGCCTGATCGCCAAGGGCGTGGACGGCTTCCGCATCGACGCCGCCAAGCACATCGCGGCCGCCGACCTCTCCGCCATCAAGGCCAAGCTGACCAACCCGGGCATCTACTGGGCCCAGGAGGTCATCTACGCCGCCGGCGAGGCCGTCCAGCCCGGCGAGTACACCGGCACCGGCGACGTCGACGCCTTCATGGGCGCCTACGACCTCAAGCGGATCTTCACCAACGAGAAGCTCGCCTACCTCAGCAACTGGAACGACTCCTGGGGCGCCGGCTACCTGCCCAGCGGCAACTCCCGCACCTTCACCGACAACTGGGACACCGAGCGGAACGGCTCGACCCTCAACTACAAGTACGGCAACACCTACACCCTCGCCAACGTCTACCTGCTGGCCTGGCCGTACGGATCGCCGAACGTCTACTCCGGGTACGAGTTCAGCGACATCGACGCCGGCCCGCCGAACGGCGGCACCGTCACCGCGTGCTACCAGAACGGCTGGAAGTGCCAGCACGAGTGGCGCCAGATCGCCAACATGGTGGGCTTCCGCAACGCCGTGAACGGCACCGCGGTGACCAACTGGTGGTCCAACGGCGGCAACGCGATCGCCTTCGGCCGCGGCAGCAAGGGCTACGTGGCGATCAACCACGAGACCGGCCCGATCACCCGGACCTTCCAGACCTCGCTCCCGGCCGGCAGCTACTGCGACGTCCAGCACGCCGACCCGAGCAGCGGCGGAGGCTGCAACGGCACCCGCTACACCGTCGCGGCCAACGGCACCTTCACGGCCACGGTCGGCGCGGGTGACGCGATCGCGCTGTACGTGGGCGCCGGCAACTGACGCCGGGGCCGGGCGTGGTGGTGCGGGCTCCGCGGTCCTCCCGGCGGGGCCCGCACCGCCGTCCCGGGCCCCTGGTGGTCAGCCGGCCGGCGGGGCAGGCGGCGGGGCCGGGCCGTCCTCGGCTGCGCTCCAACCGGCCCGCCGGACCGTCTCCGTCAGCTGGTCCGGGTCGGCGGTCGCGTCGCGGGGTTCCTCCGGCCACCGTTCGACGGCTGCGGCGGCCCAGTCGGCCCACTCGGCGACCAGCCGGTAGTAGTCGGTGAGGAAGCGGCCGACCAGCATTGTCTGCGCGGCTCGCTCCGGGAAGGGGCCCTCGCCGGCGGCGTAGGCGCGGGCGGCGGCGAGGTTGTCCCGGTTGCGTTCGACGGCCCAGGCGCGGGCGGCGTGCAGGGTGGCCAGGGTGTCGGCGGTGCTGCCGGACTCGGCGAAGAAGACCTTCAGGAGCTGTTCCGACTCCAGGACCGGGCCGGCGCCGGGCTCGCCGAGCCAGTCGGTGAGCGCGTCGCGGCCCTCGGGGGTGATGGCGTAGACGGTGCGCGGGCGCCGTCCGACGGAGCCCGGTTCGGCCCTGGCCAGACCGTGGCGGACCAGCTTCTTCGGTTCCTCGTAGATCTTGCTCGCCGCCCTGGGCCAGATCCGGCCCAGGCTGCGGTCCATCTGGCGGGCGAGTTCGTAGGTGCTCCACGGGCGTACCGCGAGCAGTCCGAGGACGGCGTAGGAGGTCGTGGTGAGTGCGGGTTCCCTTGACATCGCGACCCCTCGGGGTTAGACCGGAACAGTCCCATAGGGAGTATAGGGCGGTGGTCGAGATGACCGGGACGCTGCATGTGGACCCGTCGAACGCCGAGCAGGCCCGGGCCTGGGACGGCGACGAGGGGGCCTTCTGGGCCGAGCACGCGGACCGCTTCGACCGTTCGCTGCGCGGCTATCGGACCCCCCTCCTGGAGGCCGCGGCGGTCCGCCCGGCGGACCGCGTGCTCGACGTCGGGTGCGGGGCCGGCGAGATCACCTGCGAGGTTGCGCGCCGGGCCGCGGCGGGCCGGGGGCTCGGCGTCGACCTGTCCGCGGCGATGCTGCGGATCGCCCGGCGCAGGGCGGCGGAGCAGGGGCTCGCCAACGTCGGGTTCGAGCAGGCCGATGCCCAGATCCACCCGTTCCCGCCGGGGGAGTTCGACCTCGTCGTCAGCCGCACCGGGACGATGTTCTTCGCCGATCACGCCGCCGCGTTCGCCACGATCGCCCGTGCCCTGCGGCCGGGCGGGCGGTTCGTGCAACTGGTCTGGCAGGCACGGCAGTCCAACGAGTGGTTCGTCGCCCTGACGACGGCCATGGCGGCGGGCCGGGACATGCCGGGACCGCCTCCCGACGGGCCCGGCCCGTTCTCGCTGTCCGACCCCGCCCGGGTGCGCCGCCTGCTCACCGGCGCCGGGTTCGCCGAGCCGCGCGTCGAGGCGCTCACCGCGCCCATGCACTTCGGGGCGGACGCCGCCGACGCCCACCGGTTCGTCAGCGCGCGGCTCGGCTGGATGCTGGCCGACCTGGACGACTCCGGTCGCGCACGGGCGCTGGCCGACCTGTGGACGACGCTCCGCGCCCACGAGACGTCCGACGGCGTGCTGTACCCGTCGGCCACCTGGCTGATCACCGCGGTACGCGCCTGAAGGCCCGCCGCCCGTCGGGCGGCGGGCGGCGGGCGGCGGGGTGGCGTTCGTGAACCGTAAGGTCGCGCACCGCCGTCCGGCCCGGTCTCCGCTCCTACAGTGGCGGCACGTCGACCGGGAAGGACGAATCGCGTGACGGACATTCAGGAACGGCCCACCGCCGAGATCGGTGTGATCGGCGGCTCCGGGCTCTACGAGCTGCTGGCGGACGTGACCGAGGTGCGGGTGGCCACGCCCTACGGCGAGCCGAGCGACGTGCTGTCGGTGGGGGAGGTGGCGGGCCGGCGGGTCGCCTTCCTGCCGCGGCACGGTCGGGGGCACCGGCTGCCGCCGCACCGGATCGACTACCGGGCGAACCTGTGGGCCCTGCACTCGCTCGGCGTGCGGCAGGTGCTCGGGCCGTGCGCGGTCGGCGGTCTGCGGCCCGAACTGGGCCCCGGGACGCTGGTGGTGCCGGACCAGTTCGTCGACCGCACCTCCGGCCGGGTGCAGACGTACTACGACGGGCAGCCGCTGCCGGACGGCTCGGTGCCGGAGGTGGTGCACGTGTCGGCGGCGGACCCGTACTGCCCGCACGGGCGCGGCTCCGCCCTGGCGGCCGCGGCCGGTGCGGCCTGGGAGGCGGTGGACGGCGGAACCATGGTGGTGATCGAGGGCCCGCGTTTCTCCACCCGGGCCGAGTCCCGCTGGTTCTCCGCCAACGGCTGGTCGGTGGTCGGCATGACCGGCCACCCGGAGGCGGTCCTCGCCCGCGAACTCGGGCTCTGCTACACCTCGATCGCGCTGGTGACCGACCTCGACGCGGGTGTGGAGAGCGGTGCCGGCGTCACCCACACCGAGGTGCTCGCGGAGTTCGCACGGAACGTGGAGCGGCTGCGGACGGTGCTCTTCAAGGCGGTCGAGCTGCTGCCGGTCGAGCGCGCGTGCCCGTGCGCCCGCGCGCTCGACGGTCTCACGACCGGTCTTCCGGGGGTGCCGGGCGCTCCTCCCGGGCTGCCGGGCGCCTGACCGGGCCGGTCCCGTGCCGCCACCGCCGCACCAGCCCGACGGCCAGGGCGACGAGGGCGGTGGCGGCCAGCACCAGCAGCCAGTTGCGCAGGTAGGGCAGCGGCAGCAGCGAGGGGTTGCCGTGGTCGTCCCCGGCGCGCAGCACGGCGGGCAGGCCGACCGCCGTGACCGCGGCGGTGACGGTCAGCCAGCCGCGCAGCACCGGACCGCGGGCCAGGTACGCACCGACGAGGCAGAGCAGCGGCACCCACAGGCCGTCGTGGAGCAGGAGACCGCCGACCGCCCACACCAGGACGTCCAGTGGTGCGGTGATGTACGCGTCGGTCAGCATGCCGTACACGCCGAAGCCGATCATCGCCAGGCCGGCGGCGAGGGCGGTGCCCCGGAGCCAGGCAGCCATCAGAGCACCTCGATCCGGGCGACCCACTTGGTCTGCAGCACGCCCGGCCGGTTCGGTGCGACGATCCGCGCGGGGAAGCCGTGGTCCGGGTTCAGGGTGGCGCCGTTGACGCGCAGCGCCAGCAACGTGAGCGGGTCGTCGGCGTACTGCGGCGGCATCTCCATGACCCGGTAGGGGCCGTCGGCCTCCAGCGAGGTGACGCGGACGGCGGAGCCGGCGGGCGCGCCGGCCCGGGCGAGCAGCTCGGTGATCCGGACGCCGCCCCAGCGGGCGCTCGCGCTCCAGCCCTCCACACAGGCGATCGGCAGCACGGCCTCGTACTGGGGGAGCCGGCCGAGTTCGGCGAGGGTGAGCCGGTAGGGCCGTGGGCCGACGACCTCCAACCGCCAGTCGGCGGGTACGGTCAGGGCGCCGGCCTGGGCCGCGGTGCGGTTGACCGGCAGGCCCTGGCTGCCGATGTCGGGGCGGCGCGGCGCCAGCAGGTCGAGGCGCCGCAGCCAGGGCACGCTCTGGCCGGCCGTGGTGAGGGTGACCAGCCCGGTGGCCGCGGTCACCGAGGCCAGGAAGGCGCGCCGGCCGGGCAGCGGGGTGCTGGGCCGGCGCCAGTTCCGGGCGATCAGCGGGGCCTTGACGGCGAGGTGGACCAGCAGGCCCCCGGTCGCCAGCCAGCCCAGCCAGAAGTGGGTCTGCCGGAAGGGGAACGGCCACGGGTACCACTGCAGCGTGTTGAGGAGCCCGGTGAACAGCTCCAGCAGCACCGCGGCGACCAGCACGGCGATGCCCAGCCGTTCCAGTGCGTGGAGCACGCTGCGGGCCGGCGGCCATTCGAAGAGCCTCGGGTAGACCGCCCAGAGCTTCGCCCCTGCGAGGGGGATCGCAGCGATGCCGCTGATCACGTGCAGGCCCTGGGTGACGCGGTAGCCGTTCGCCGGGCGGGCCGGCAGCGCGCCGGACAGCCAGGCCGGCGGGTCCTGGAGCAGATGGCTGGCGAGCCCGGTCAGGAAGCAGACCAGCAGTGCGGCGCCGAGCCATCGGCCGAGGACGACCGTCGTGCGCGGCTCGTGCAGGGGAGAGCGGAACGCACCGGGCCGGAAGGGGCCGCGGCGCAGGAACGCGGGCGGCGGCAGGGCGGGGTCGAATCGGCGGGGGCCGCCGGAGGGCTTGGATTCCACCCCTTCATCGAAGCGCTCCGGGGCGTCCGGAAGGAGGTACGACGTGCTTACGGAATCCGAACGGCGGCTGCGCCGCGGCCGGCGCGCGGGTGCCGGCTGGCAGGGTGGGCCCGTGACGACCCGGACCGGACTGCCCTGTGTGCTCGCCCTCGCCGCCCTGGTGGCGGCCCTGGCCCTGACCGTGACCGTCGGCGGAACGCTGGGCGAGCGGACGGCGCTGTACGGCTGGTACGCGCTCGACGCCGCGCTGTTCGCGCTCGCCCTGGTGCTGCTGCGGCGGGTGCCGGCCCGTCGGGCGGCGCCGCTGGTGCTGGCGGGGAGCGTTCTCGTCGCCGCGGCGGGGCTGCTGGCGCCGCCGCGCACCAGTGACGACGCCTACCGGTACGTGTGGGACGGGCGGGTGCAGGCGGCGGGGATCTCGCCGTACGCGTTCGCGCCGGACGATCCGGTGCTCGCGGGGTTGCGGGACGGCGGTCTGTTCCCCGCCGGGGACGGCTGTCGGGGCTGGGACGAGCGGCGGACGGCGGCCGGGGACTGCACCAGGATCAACCGGCCGGCCGTGCACACGATCTACCCGCCGGTCGCCGAGGCGTGGTTCCTCGTCGTGCACCCGTTCGGCGGCGGGGTGCGCGGGGTGCAGGGGGCGGGGGCGCTGCTGGCGGTCGCCACGACCGGTGTGCTGCTGCTCTCGGGGCGGGGAAGTCGCCGGGCCGCGGTGTGGGGGTGGTGCCCCGGGATCACGGTGTGGGCGGTGAACGACGCGCACGTCGACACGCTCGGTGCCCTGCTGCTGGTCGCGGGGCTGGGCCTGGTCGCCCGCGGGCGTCCGCTGGGCGGTGGGGTGCTGGCCGGCGCGGCGGTCGCC
>NZ_JBEYFP010000329.1:0-6538 GCF_040634455.1 Kitasatospora sp. NPDC007106 | reverse complement strand
GGGGCGGCGCGGGAGGCCGCCTTCGCGCAGCCAGCCGGCCAGCCGGCCGCCGGCCGGGGTGCCGACGGCCGCGGCGGCCGCGATCACCGCGGGCTCGGTGGTCGGCGCCACCCGCAGCAGGGCCTGCCCGAGGTCGACCGGGCCCGGGTCGGCACCGAGCGCGGCGTACCCGGCGAGCCGTTCGACCAGGACGACCGGGTCGATCGACCCGGTGGTGTCGGTGGGGGTGGCCAGCAGGTGGGGCAGCGGGCGGGTGGCCAGCCGCAGCACGGCCTCCTCCAGCCGCGCGGCGGTCTGCTGGTCGAAGGGCGTGGACCAGGCGGTGCGGAAGCTGCCGTGCCGGTACGAGCGGTCGGCGACCTGGCGGGCCCGGCCGACGGTCATCCGGCCGGCGGCGGCCTCGGCGATCAGCCCGAGGTCCCGCGCGTGGGGGTGGGCCCGCAGCACCGGGTCCAGGGCCTCGGCGAGGGCGGCGCGGTCGGTGTGCGCGTGCCGGACGAGCCCGTCCAGGACGCGCTCCCAGGGGACGAGGGCGGTGTCCCCGGCGAGCACCGCGCCGAGCTCCTCGGCGAGTTCGGCCGGGGTGGCGATCGGGGCGGGCACCGGCCGGGGCTGCGGCGGGGGCGGCAGCAGCTCCTGGTACTCCTCGGCCTGCACCTCGGCGCCGACCAGCTCGGCGGCGCGCCGGTGGTGGGCCGGGTCGAGCTGTTCGGCGGCGGCCCGCAGCTCGGGGAGGACGGCGGTGCCGGCGGCGGCCAGGTGCCGGGCGACCACCTTGAGCGCCTGCTCCTGGAGGGTGCGGTCGGGGTGGCCGAAGGCGCCGGCCGCGGCGAGGACCACCGGCCCGGCCCGGTGGGGCGCGGTGCGGGCGGCCCGGTCGAGCCAGCCGAGCTGGGCGCGGACGAGCTTCTTCTCCGTCCGGAACAGCACGGTGGGGCTCGCCTCGTCGAGCACCTCGGGGTCGAGCCGGCCGGCGGCGTCCAGCGAGGCGAGTACCTCCTGGGCCAGGGCGGCCGTGGTGGACGGGCCGGAGAGCAGCGCCAGCAGGGTGCGGGCCCGCTCGGCGTACTCGTCGGCGGTGGGGGCCAGCGCCCGCAGGACCGTCAGGTAGATCCGGTGGTCGTTGGGGCGGCCGCCGCCGCGCAGCAGCCGGGCGAGGCAGCGGTCGAGCAGGTCGGCGCGGTCGAGGACGCCGTCGGCGGCCAGCCGGGCGAGGACGGCGGGCCAGCGCTCGGAGTCGTCCCGGGCGACCCAGGGGCCCTCCAGTTCGCCGGCGAGGTCGGGCACCTCGAAGACCCGCGGGGCGAGCACCGGGGTGAACGGGTCGGCGACCAGCCGGGCGTGCAGGTCGCGGCCGGGCGGCAGGTCGCCGAAGGCGCGGTGGCGCGGTTCGGGCCGGGACCGCTCGCGCACCCACTGGGTGGTGAAGGAGTCGGTCGCGGGCACCGGGCTGCCGGTGGAGCGGACGAGGTACTCGAGCAGCGGGAAGTGCTCGGACCAGCCCCAGCCGGGTGCCCTGCGCTCGGCGAGCCGGGCGGTGACGACCTGCCGCCACTCGACGGGCTGACGTTCGATCACCTCGACGAGCAGCGGGTTGCGCCAGCCGGCGCGGTCCTCGAAGACCCGGCTGCCGATCCACTCGGCGGCCGCGGTGGGCGAGGTGTGGCAGCCGGCGCCGGCCACCAGCAGGGCCGTCCACCGGTCCGGGGAACCGGACCAGCTGTCCCGCAACTCCTTGCGGAGGGCGCGCAGCGCGGGTACCTCGGCGCGGCGCTGTTCGGGGGCGAGTTCGGCGAGGGCGGCGGCGACGGCCGCGGTGTCCCCCTTGCGGGCGAGGTCGGCGACGCTCATCGCGCGGCCTCCGGCTGTCCGGCGCGAACCAGGCCGACGGCGAGCACGTGCTTGCACGGCCCGCGCCCGCCCCGGTACTTCGCCCACCAGAGGCAGGTGCAGCCGAGCTGTCCGTCGGCGCCGGTGCGCACCCGCTGCACGTGGTCGTCGACGGTGACCTCGGCGAGGCCGTCGCCGAGCCGGACGGCGCCGGCGGCGGCCAGCGCCCGGGCGGCCCGCAGCCGCGGGTTGTGCGCCTCGGCGCGCCCGGCGTCGTACGGCAGCACGCGGTGGAAGTGGGCGGCGTCGGCCGGGTCGTAGCCGATCTGGCCGGCGGTGCCGAGCCGGGTGAGCGCCGCGCGGACCCGCTCGACGGTGAGCCCGGACTGGGCGGCGAGTTCGGCCGGGTCGATCCTGGGCTCCCAGGCGAGCAGGGTGGCGATCAGCTCGGCGTCCTCCTCGGAGCCCTCGGCGGCGAGGGCGGTGAGCACCCCGCCCTCGCCGGAGAAGCCGCGCGAGGCGTCGGGCGAGAGCGTGAGGGTGAGCCGCATCCCGGGCAGCACCACCTCCCAGGCGGAGGCGGCGGACGCACCGGGGGCCGCCGCGGCGGGCGGGCCGTAGACCCGCAGGCCGAGGGCGTGCCGCAGGACCCGCTGCAGGGCGGCGAGCCGCTCGGGGCCGGGCAGGCAGACGGCGCCGGGCACCGGGCGGCTGGTCGGGCGCAGGGTGCGGCCGGCCGGCACGACCCAGCCGGTGGTGGAGCCGCGGCCGCCGGTGCGGGGCAGGGTGCGCAGGAAGCGGACGGCCTCGGCGGCCGGCAGTTCGGCGCGCAGGTCGAAGCCGGCGGTGAGCACCTGTGTCTCGGCGAAGCCGCGCACCCAGCGCTCGGGCAGCGGGACCTTCTTCTCGACCATCGGGCCGTCGAGGGTGGTGACCTCGAGGGCGTCGGGGCCGACGGCCAGGTGCAGCGGTTCGCCGGCGCCGATCCGGCTGAGGCCTTCGCGGAGCGGGTTGTTGACGTCGACGTTGGTGGTGCCGTGGCCGGGGTCGTCGCCGTCCAGGCCGTCGGCGAGGACGTCGAGGCGGGCGTGCACGCCGCAGCAGCCGGAGAAGGACTCGAAGCGCAGCCGGTCGCCGCCGGCGGTGACCACCGGGTCGAGGGAGGCGCGCAGCTGCGGCTGGTGATAGCGGGCGGCGGCGACGTCGGCCACCGCGAGGAGGGCGGCCGCGGCGGCCGCGGGCGAGGTCAGGAAGCCGCTGAAGAACCGCGGGTTGGCGGTGGCCCCGAGCGGGCCGGCGCCGCCGGAGGTCTCCAGGGCGAGGGCCCGCCCGGCGGTGTTCCGGTGCACCGCGGAGGGGCGCAGGTAGGCGTACGTCTGCACGGCTTGCGTCATGGCGAGGACGCTAGGTGCGGGGACTGACAGGCCATCGTTTCTGGAACGCGTTCTACTCCCCCGACGCACCACGGGTAACCCAGGTCACACCGCGGTGCGGGGGCGATCTGCCAGTATGGGGCGGTGAACGACGCCATGGACCAGGGGATGCCGGCCGACGACCAGGTGGCCCCGTTCGTCGAGCTGTTGCGGATCGAGGAACTGGACGAGAACCTGTTCCGCGGCCGGTGCCATGCCGGCGCGCCGATGCGCGCCTTCGGCGGCCAGGTCGCCGCGCAGGCGCTGACCTCGGCCGGGCGGACGATCGGCGCGGAGCGGTCGGTGCACTCGCTGCACGGCTACTTCCTGCGGCCCGGCGACCCGACCCGGCCGATCGTCTACCAGGTGGACCGGATCAGGGACGGCTCCTCGTACGCGACCCGCCGGGTGACGGCGGTTCAGCGCGGCGAGGCGATCTTCACCATGTCGGCGTCGTTCAAGCGCCCGGAGTCCTCGACGGAGCGGCAGCGCACGATGCCGCCGGTGCCGGGGCCGGAGGAGCTGCCGGACCCGTTCGTGGCCTGGGAGCGGGCGAACCCGGAGGACTTCGCGAAGTCGACCGGCTTCCGTGCGCTGGAGATGCGCTTCCTGCCGGCCGACGCGCCCGGGATGCCGGCCGAGCTCCCGGGCGTGCCTCAGCAGTTCGTCTGGCTGCGGACGGGCACCCCGCTGCCGGACGACGACCCGCTGCTGCAGGTCTGCGCGCTCACCTACCTGTCCGACCTGACGCTGGCCTCGACCACGGCGCTGCACCTGGAGCCGCACCGCTTCGGGCGGAAGGAGCCGCGGCGCACCCTGCTGGCCTCGCTGGACCACGCGATGTGGTTCCACCGCCCGTTCCGGGCCGACGAGTGGCTGCTGTTCGCGCAGCGCAGCCCCTCGGCCTCGGACGGACGGGGTCTGGCGCTCGGCGAGTTCTACAACCGGGACGGCCTGCTGGTGGCCTCGGCGGTGCAGGAGACGCTGCTGCGGGAGGCGCGCGCGACCCGTCCGTGACCGATCGCGTCATACCCGTGCGGGACCCCGGGCCCTATCATGGTGAAGGTGACCAAGGTTGACCTGTCACCCCGTCCGGTGGAGGCGATGTCGCCCCGTCAGCTGGAACGCCGCGGGAACCTGATCGCGGCCGCGCTCGCGCTGGTGACCGAGATCGGCGTCGAGCGGCTGCAGATGCGCCAGGTGTCCGAACGCTCGGGGGTCGCCCTCGGGACGACCTACCGCTATTTCTCGTCCAAGGACCACCTGCTCGCGGCCGCGATCGCGGAGTGGCACCACTCGCTGCTGACCGACCTGGTGGGTGAGGCGCGCGGCCGCCGGGCCGGGCTCACGGCCAGCGACCGGATGGTGCGCTTCGTCCGGCACGGCATGCGCGCCTACCAGCGGCAGCCCGAGCTGGCCCGACTGCGGGTGTCGGTGGCGGCGTCCACCGATCCGTTCGCCAGCGAGGCGCTGCAGGCGATGGCGAAGGCGGACGGTGCGGCGCTGCGCGCGGTGATGTCCGAGGTGCCGCCGAGCACGGGGGACGTCGTGCGGCACATCGTGGGGCACGCCTGGCAGGGCGAGCTGACGGCCTGGGTGACCGGCCGGACCACCCTGGACGACGCCCGCCGGCGGCTGGAGGACGTGGTGCGGCTGGTGCTGACGCCGTACGAGGCGGCCGATCCGGCGGCCTGACGGCGAGTCTTAAATCGGGCGTAAGCGTTCCTGACGTTCCTTGACCGCGGCCCGGCGCGCCCCGACGCTGGACGGACTCCGCCCCGGCGAGCCCCGGGACCCCCGCCGCGCCCGACCATCAGGAGCCCTGTCATGAACACGCCCTCCCGCCGGCTGCTGCTCGGCGCCGCGCTCGGCGGCGCCGCCTCCGCCGGGCTCCAGATGGCCGCCCGCGGCGAGACCCCGGCCGCCCCGTCGGTCTCCGGCTGGCAGCTGCGCTGGTCGCCCTCCCCCGCCTTCGACGGACTGCGCGCCTTCGAGACCGTCGAGGACGACCGGGCCGGCTCGCACCCGTCCGCCCGGCCGCACATCACCACCGACGGCGACGCGTACCGCTGGACGATGCACACCGTCGACCGGGACTCCGCCACCGACCGGCAGCGCCACGAGGTCACCGGGATGCGCAGTCCGGCGGGCGGCCCGCCGCTGGAGTGGCGGGCCGGCGAGACCTGGCGGACCACCTACGCGGTGTACGTCCCGTCCTCGCTCCGGGCGACCACGACCTTCACCCACATCATGCAGATGAAGCAGCCCGGCAACGGCACCGCGCCGATCGTGGTGCAGTCGCTGCGGCGGGTCGGCGGCAGGGAGACGGTCGAACTCGCCCTGCCGCAGTCCGGGGTGCTGGTCGGCCGGACCGACCTGGCGGCGCTGCACGACCGCTGGGTCGACGTGGACTTCCGGATCAGGATCGGCGACGGCTCGAAGGGCACGGTCCGCTGGATCCTGCGCAGCGGCGGGACGACCCTGGTCGACGCGGCGAAGGAGGGCGTGGACACCTTCCTCGCCGACCGGGTCCGCCCCAAGTGGGGAATCTACCGCTCGCTCGGCGACACCTCCGGCTCGCTGCAGGACTGCCACCTGCTGATCCGGTCGATGCGCGGCTACCAGCTGGTCCCCGGGCCGTCCGGGACCTACCGGGCCGAGGAGGCCGTGCTGCGGCAGGGACGGCTGGAGACCGGTCCGTCCGGGGTCGCCTGGGCGTCCTTCGACGGCGGTGCCGGAGCCGGGGCCGAGTGGACGGTCGAGGCGGGCGCCCCGGCCGCCGCCACCCTCTCGCTGCGCTACGCCAACGGCGGTGCCGCCGACCGGCCGATGGACGTCGCCGTCAACGGCAGCCGGGTGGTCGCCGCACGCGCCTTCCGGCCCACCGGCGGGTGGGACCGCTGGGAGACGGTGGCGCTGCCGGTGACCCTGCGGCCGGGGCCCAACACCGTCCGGGTCACTGCCGTCGGTGCCGCGGGCGCGCCGCGGCTGGAGCGGATCGCACTCGGCTGACCCGCGGCGCCCTCAGACCACCTCCACCGGGTGCACCACGACCGCGTCGAAGAGGTAGCCCTCGCGGTTGAACCGTGCCTCGGCGCCCTGGGTGCGGCCGAGCAGGTCGGTGGCGCGGGCGCGCAGCCCGTAGCGGCCGGGCGCCGCGGGCCGCCAGTCCAGCGCCCAGCGCCGCCAGCCGTAGCGGCTCGGCGGGTCGAGCAGCTCGGCCGTCCGCCAGACGCGGCCGCCGTCGGTGCTCACCTCGACGGCGCGGACGGCGGCCGCCCCCGACCAGGAGCGGC
>NZ_JBEYFP010000328.1:0-6561 GCF_040634455.1 Kitasatospora sp. NPDC007106 | reverse complement strand
CCCGTGCCGGGGGGCGGCTGCCGGCGCGAGCGGAGTGGGCAGCGGGGCGGGCAGTCGACCGCCTCGGGTCGGTCACCGCGTCATTCGTTGTCCAGAACGGACCATTCGGTCACGAAGAAGTACTGCCGGTCGACTTCACCCTGCGCTTCCACGAGGTGGCCGGCCAGGTGGTTCAGGCTGGTCGCCTCGAAGGGGCTCTCCCCGGGCCTGCGCACCACGTAGTCGTGTTCGCCGTGGTGCAGCACGAGGGCGTCCCGTTCGCTCTTGGAACCCACGTCGACGCGCTTGATCGAGAGCCGACCGCTCAACCGTGTCACGGCTACCGGGCCTCGACTTCGTCCACGGACACGATGGTTCCCGCCTGTTCATGGACGATCACGATGACATCCGTGCACACGGGGGCCTCCGGGTCCCGTTCTGCGTGCAGCAGGTGCTGTCGCGGCGGCGGCTCGAAGACCTCGGCATGGCGCCGCTGCCCTGCCAGACCCCGGCGAACGAGGAGATGGTGGCTGTCGGCGGCAGTCCGTGCCGTTCCCCGATCTCCCGCAGGCGCGACTCGAGTTCGGAGCTGCGTGCGCTGCCGGGAATCGGCTCGGGCACGTAGATGCTCTGCTCCAGCACGTGTGCGGCACGCCGGGCTTCCCGGCGGCGCTCGGTCAGGGCGGCCTTCGCATCCCCCTCGGCCGCGGGCTTCGGCGGCTGCACCGGCCTGAGCGAGGGATCACCGAGGAGGATGAACTGCGAGAGCGTCTTCAGATCGACCGCGTCGAGAGTGGTCTTCCGCTTCACGTAGTCCAACCTCGCCTTGAGCACGGCGTATCCGCTGGACCGGCCCTTGAGCGCCTCTCGGACGGCGTACTGGGTGATCAGATCCGCCTGGTCACAGTAGTCCGCGGGCCCGTACGCGATGTTCGTGCTCGCGAAGAAGACGACCGCGCCGCTGCGGAGGTACGTGTTGCAGATGGACATCCGCGTGTGGGCGTCGGGCTCGTAGAGTTCTGCGCCGTAGCAGCACTCCGCCGCCAGGATCGTCCCGCCGGTGAGGGGCTTGTCGACGTCGTCGGCCTTGAGCGCCACGGGATAGTTCGAGCCGCTCTGCCCGTACCACTGGGGATCGTTGGAGGCCCCGTGGCAGTTGACGAAGTGGCTCCTGCCGGCCAGGGCGCTCGACGACCACGGTGAACCGTCGGGCGGAACCAGGTGCAGCGCGGAGGAGCCACCGAAGACGGTCGTCAGGTTCTCCCGGGTCGACTTCTCCCAGACTGCGGCGGAGAGCCCGACGTAGGTCTGGTAGGCATCGAGACCGGCCGGCGTGTGGGCGGCGGAGAATGCGATGAGACTCGTCAGATAGGCCGGATCGTGACTTCCCGTGACATCGGGGAGCCGACCGACGACGCGGCTGGGGTTGGTGAATCTGCTCGGCTCACCACCACCGGCATCGTAGGTGGTCTCGCATGCGTACGGCAGATCGCTGGGCACCGAGGAGTCGGAGTCGGGTGCAAGGTTCTTCAAGGACTGATGCGGGACGACGTCGTAGCTGCCGAGGATCATCAGATAGTCCGGACGGGCGGAGTGGAACACCGCGTCGACGGCGTCCTTGTTCTGCTTCTCGTCCGTCTCGCTCGTGACCGCCGACGCACCGTACGCGGCCATGTCGGTCCCGCTGCTCAGGTCCACCACCGTGGTGGCGATGCCACGACCCAGGTCGGCCTGAACCAGTTTCGCCACTTCTGCCCGCACCGACGCGAGAGCGGACTGCCCGTACCCCTTCTTTTGCATGGCGGAATAATTGGTGACGATGATTTTCGTTGCCGCGTCCAATTCGGGACACCTTTCCGAGTCCGGATGCATGAGATCTGCGCAGCCCGACGAGGCGCACGAACGACAGGAGGGGATGCGGAGATCGGCCATCGTTGACGCGATTGAATGCCGCTGAATGCCGCGACGAGCGATTGCCCGACCGGCGGAGACGGGGCACGTATCGACCCGTCCCGATCAAGCCGGCGCAAGACCCTGCCGGCTGGAGCCGTCGCGATGCACGGAGGGGAAGTACCCTCCGTGCGCACACCAGCGAGTGCCAGTGCGTCGCCGCAAGCATGACAAGTACAGAACCCCGCCGCATCTCGAGCACGGACGGTTTCGGGAGTTCTCGAACCCGGAGTCATGTCCGGACGGGTCTGTTCGAGGTCGGAGCCGGGTTGTCAGGGTGGATCGGTACGGTTCGGTCGGCGTGCCGGGATGAGCTGGGGAGGCTGGGGTGCGGGTCGAGCGAACGGCGTCGGGCCTGCGGATCGTGGAGGCGCACGAGGGGACGGCCGGGCCGCTCCTGCTCGAGGTCGGCCCGGCCGGTGAGGTCCTGCTCGTGTCGGCCGGTGTCGACGGCGTGTGTCGTTGGGACGCGGCGACGGGTGAGCTGCTCTGGCGGGGAACGCCGTGGGCCGGGGTGATGGATCTCGCCGCCGTGTTCGCCGCGGACGGGCGGTGCGTGGTGGCTGCCGTCGACCAGGACGGGATCGACCGGTGGGACGCGCGGACCGGGGCCGAGCTGCCGAGCCGGGACCTGTGCGGGGATTCGCTGTGGGGCGCGACCGGAGTGGTCCTGCCGGACGGCCGGCCGGTACTCGTCGCAGCCGGCAACAGCGGGGTGTACCGCTGGGACGCGTTCGGCGGCGAGGCGGTCGGCCCGGTGCTCGCTCCCGGCCCGGGCGGCAAGTCGGCCGCCGCCTTCATGATTCTCGACGGAACGCCGGCGATCGTCTGCGGCGACGAGAACGGGCGCGTGCACCGCTGGAACGCCGTCACGGGAGAGGCTCTCGGGGCACTGCTCGAAGGCGCCGGCCGGGACGCGGTCCAGGTCGCAGCACTCCCGTTGGAGGACGGCAGGACACTGATCGCGTCCTGCGACACCGGGAACCTGATCCGGCGCTGGGACGCCGCCGACGGGGAGCCGATCGGTGCACCGATCGAAGCGGGCGTCACGGTCCCCATGCTGTCCGCGGCCCACCTGGACGGCGAGCCGGTCCTGATCACATCCGGCGACGACGGGATCGTCCGCCGGTGGCACGCCGTCACGGGAGAACTCCTCGACTCCTCACTGCCCGGAGTCGCCGCAGCCTGCGCGACGCTCCCGGACGGCACCGTGCTCCTCGCCACCGGCACCTACAGCGGCGACGTCACGGTTCACCGTCTCGGCCGCTCGGGCTGCTGAAGAGGGCGTGGTCGTGACAGGCCGCCCGCGGGTGCGGACGGCCCGGGATCGGTCGGGGGTGCCGATGGCCGTCGCCGCCGGTGAGGCGGCGGCCGCTGATGTCGACGTGGAGCTGCTGGACGTCGACGGGCGCCGGTCGCCCGAGGCGCTGCACGCCCGAGCCGGACGCGGATCAGCCCGGATGGAAGGCGATCCGCACACCCGTGTCCACCGGGAGGATCAGTACGTTGCCGTCCTCCCAGGTCCAGTCCCGCGGGATCAGGAACATCCGGTTGTCGGCCTGCGCGAGTAGCCGCATGCCGCGGTAACGGTAGCGGTAGCGCTGGCTCGCCCCGGCGTCCGGCAGCGTCCGCTCCTCCACACCGGGCCACTGGAGATACAGCCGTTCCGTGGTGTCGAGCACCACCGCGGGACGCAGGGCGAGGTTGCCGGCCAGCCACCGTGCGTCGGCCGTTCCCTTCTGGTGGGCGAAGCCGCCGGCGGCCCAGAACGAGCAGAGCACGATGAGCGCCGCACTGATGCCGAGCGCCGCCCGCTCCCCGGCCAGCGGGTACGGCGCTCCCCCCACCCGGACGGCCAGGAGCCGGGCCAGCACCACCACGAGCAGTGCTCCACCGAGCAACAACGGGGTACCCATCGGGCCGGCGTCGATCACCTCGAACCCGGCAAGGAAGCCCAGCACCAACAGCGGAACGGCCACCACCACCGTTTGGCGGGCCCGGCGCACGATCCGGCCGCCGTCCGCGCCGCGGCGCATCGTCCGCGTCGCCAGGTGATAGCCCAGGGTTGCCAGCAGGCCGACACCCAGCAGCACGCCGGCAGGCAGGTACAGCGCGGGCGAACTGCGCAGCAGCAGGTCCTGCGTGGAGAAGTTGAGGGTCGCGGCGTCCACACCGAAGTAGTGGTACAGCGAGTCGGTGTAGGCGTAGCCGAAGAAGAAGAGCAGGGCCGTGATGAAGGTGGTCGGCGCGATCCAGGAGGCGAGCAGGCCGATCCAGCCGCTCCACGACCGACCCGGCGGTGGCGATGATTGCGCCTCGGTGCCGGCGGAGCTCTCGCCGTCGTCGGGATCCTGCCCGCCGTCAGCGGTCAGCGGGGACTCGCAGGCCGGGGGGCGGGTGCGGGCTCGCCGGACGGCTGGGTTCCGGGGTTCTCGTCTCCGGGGCTCTCGTCTCCGGGGCTCTCATTGCCCGGATTCGGGTTGTCCGGGGTGTTACCGCCGGGGGTGTCCGGGTTCTCGCCCGGGTTCTTGTCAGGGTTGTCGGGGTTGTCGCCGCCCGCAGATTTGCTGGGGACGTCGACCGTGGTCGCGGCGGTGACGGTGTGCGTCTCGCCGTCGATGGTGACGCTGATGCAGAGGGTCGGGTTGCTGTTGGGCGGAGGGTTACCGCTCAGCGTGAAGCCGACGGGCACCGTGCTGTTCCCGTCCACCACCTCGACCTGCTGCGTTTGCGAGGACGTGAACTTGCCGGTGGCGCAGTCCCGGACATTGCTGATGGTCGCCGTGAAGCTCGCATTCGTCGAACTCGACAGACCGATCTGCACAATGGGCCACTGCCCGCTGGCGTTGGCCGAGACCTGGCCCGCCGTCTTGAAGCTACCCTGGTTGCCGCCGTCCTTGGCTCGCTGGTCCTGGGGCTGCTGATCCGAGCCCTCTGCCAGCGGCGTCGCGCCGAGGTCGGTCGTCGTCTGCGTCGCGCTGGCTGCGGCGCCCGGTCCAGAACCGGAGTCGCCACCGCCCCCGCAACCTGCAAGGACCGGCACCAGGAGCGCCGCGGCCAGCTGGCTGACCGGCCCG
This sequence comes from Kitasatospora sp. NPDC007106, assembly GCF_040634455.1. NCBI lineage: Bacteria > Bacillati > Actinomycetota > Actinomycetes > Kitasatosporales > Streptomycetaceae > Kitasatospora > Kitasatospora sp. NPDC007106. Next base: position 1,555 of record NZ_JBEYFP010000328.1, on the reverse strand, counting down.
CCGGCGAAGGTGCGGAGCCTGGCGCAAGGCGTCCCGGACATGAGTTCTCCCATCCGCGGGGATGCGACGAGAAGACGGACTGGACCGACCTTGCGAACTTTAACCGTTCGCACACTTTCTGACTGTCCGCCAGCCGTGTGGAACCAGCCGGCCCTCCCGTCGGAGTACGAGCGCTGCAACAGTGCTTGCCGTGACGGGGGTTTCAGCTCCTGGGCCGTGGCCTCGCCCCTTGCCGTGGCCGGCCCGGGCCTGGTGTCCACACCCCTGGCGGCAGGCGCGGAGGGCGGACGGCTGCTCGGGCACGCCGAACTCCGAGGGGCTGTCCCGGAACCGCTGGTCGAGTCACGCAGTCGAGGCGCCGGGAATCGGCGCGACTCCGGACGGACGACTGTGGCAGCCTGCGGCCATGCCAGCAGAACTGAGAGAGCACGCAGGCCGTCACTACGCCGTCCGGTTTCACTACGCCCTGCCCGACGACGCCTGGGCCGTGGAGCTGAGCGAGGCCATACCCGTGCCGGCCTCAGGGGCCGAGATCCCGAGCGCCCTGACCCACCTGCCCGGGGGTGCCTTCCTGGTGGCGTTCGTCCCCGACGAGGATCCGGCGCTGGAGCCGACCGTCCACATCCACAGCCATGACGAGCACGTCGTCCCCTACGAGATCATGCGCTGGTTCATGGAGCAGGTCACCGAGCAGGTGGAACGCTGTCGGGCCACCTACGCACAGGAGAATCCCGAAGCAGTGGAATGATCTCGGCACGGCCGGTGCGATGACGGCGTCGGAGCCCTCCTGGACAGCCCCTTCGCCGGGCTGGGCCCGCGGGACTTCCGGTTCGCACAGCATCCGACCGCCAGGGTTTCGGGGGGTGCAACCGGTGCCGGTCGGCCGCCCCGGCGGGCGACGCCCGTCGCCGGGTGGGGGCCGAGGGCTCGGTCGGTACGCCGGGGTGGCGGGCGGGTCGCTGCCGCTTCGGGGAACGTCCCCCCGGGCCCTCGGCCGTCCTGTGGGGGGTGTCAGCCGCAGGAGTGCCAGGGCGTCGTGTAGTTGACGAGGACGCTGCCGCCCGGAGTGGTCATCCAGACCCATTCGCGGACGCAGGTGCCGGTGCCGGCCACCCTGACCGGGCCCGCATAGGTGGTGAACTGGCCGTCGTCGACCTTGCTCTGCGCACCCTTGGCGTTCGAGATGTCCATGGCCATGTGGGTGCTCACGCCCGCGTACACCGACTTGACGAACACCGAGCAGTTGGTGGTGCCGTCGAAGTAGTCGTAGATCGTGCCGGCCTTCGAGCCGTTCACGTCGTTGACGGTCGAGGACCACGAGAGGCTTCCCGCGCATCCGTAGTTGCCGGCCTGCGCGGCCGGCGCCGTCAGGACGCCGCCCAGGACCGCCAGTCCGGCGGCGGAGACTGCTGCTATCGCCTTGCGTGCGCGCACTGTCGCTTCCTTACTGCACTCATAGGGATTGAGGCGCAGTCATATCAAACGAATGATCTTGACGGAGACTCGGTGCGCCGAGGGCGCGTTGCGGCCCGTGGCAGCTCGGCGGGCGCGAGCT
>NZ_JBEYFP010000327.1:0-6584 GCF_040634455.1 Kitasatospora sp. NPDC007106 | reverse complement strand
GAGGACGACGACCTCGGCGAGGCCGTCGAGGCGGGCACGGTGATCCTCGCCGGTGTCGTGCCCTCCACCGACACGGCTGTGTCGGACCCGGCCGGCGACGACGGACTTGCCGGATTCGACCAGCCGGTCGAGCAGCCCGAGCAGCTGCTCCACGTCGGCGAGGTGCAGGCCGGTGGTCGGCTCGTCGAGGACGTAGACGCCGCCCTTCTCCGCCATGTGGGTGGCCAGCTTCAGCCGCTGCCGCTCGCCGCCCGACAGCGTGGTCAGCGGCTGTCCGATGGCGAGGTAGCCGAGGCCGACGTCGGCGAGCCGCTGGAGGATCCGGTGCGCGGCCGGGGTGCGCGCCTCGCCCGCGCCGAAGAACTCCTCGGCCTCGGTCACCGGCATCGCCAGCACCTCGCTGATGTCCCGGCCGCCGAGCCGGTACTCCAGCACCGAGGCGTCGAACCGCCGGCCCTCGCAGTCCTCGCAGGTGCTGGACACGCCGGCCATCATCGCCAGGTCCGTGTAGACGACCCCGGCGCCGTTGCAGGTCGGGCAGGCGCCCTCGGAGTTGGCGCTGAACAGCGCCGGCTTCACGTCGTTCGCCTTGGCGAAGGCCTTGCGGATCGGGTCGAGCAGCCCGGTGTACGTCGCCGGGTTGCTCCGCCGGGAGCCGCGGATCGGCGTCTGGTCGACCGCGACCACCCCGTCCGCCCCGGGAGTCCGCCCCGAGAACAGGGACCCGCGGACCAGCGAGCTCTTGCCCGAACCCGCCACACCGGTGATCACCGTCAGCACCCCGAGCGGCACGTCCACGTCGACGTCGCGCAGGTTGTGCGTCGACGCGCCGCGGATCTCCAGCCGGCCGCCGGGCGTCCGGAAGTCCTTCTTGAGCGCGGCCCGGTCGTCGAAGTGCCGGCCGGTGACGGTGCCGCTCGCCCGCAGACCGTCCAGGGTGCCCTCGAAGCAGACGCTGCCGCCCGCCGTGCCGGCGCCCGGGCCGAGGTCCACGACGTGGTCGGCGATCGCGATCGTCTCCGGCTTGTGCTCGACGACGAGCACGGTGTTGCCCTTGTCCCGCAGCCGCAGCAGCAGCTCGTTCATCCGCTGGATGTCGTGCGGGTGCAGGCCCGCGGTGGGCTCGTCGAAGACGTAGGTGACGTCGGTCAGCGCCGAGCCGAGGTGGCGGATCATCTTGACCCGCTGCGCCTCGCCGCCGGACAGCGTGCCGGCCGCCCGGTCGAGCGAGAGGTAGCCGAGCCCGATCTCCACGAAGGAGTCGAGGGTCCGCTGCAGCGAGGCCAGCAGCGGCGCCACCGAGGGCTCGGCGAGGCCGCGGACCCACTCGGCGAGGTCGCGGATCTCCATCGCGCAGGCGTCGGCGATGCTGATCCGCCCGATCTTCGACGCCCGGGCGCCCTCGCTCAGCCGGGAGCCCCCGCACTCGGGACAGGTCGTGAAGGTGACCGCGCGGTCCACGAACTCCCGGATGTGCGGCTGCATCCCCTCCCGGTCCTTGGAGAGCATCGACTTCTGGATCCGCGGGATCAGGCCCTCGTAGGTCATGTTGATCCCGGCGATCTTCATCCTGACCGGCTCGTGGTGCAGGAAGTCGTGCAGCTCCTCCGCCGTGTAGTCGCGGATCGGCTTCCCGGGGTCGTAGAAGCCCGACTCGCTGTACAGCCGGTAGTTCCAGCCGCCGGCCTTGTAGCCGGGCACGGTGATCGCGCCCCCGGCGAGCGACTTGGCCTCGTCGTACAGCTCCGCGTGGTCGATGTCGGTGACCGAGCCGCGGCCCTCGCAGCCCGGACACATGCCACCGGTGCGGTTGAAGGTCGCCTTCACCGTCTTCCGGTCGCCCCGCTCGACGGTGATCGCCCCGCTCGCCCGGACGGACGGCACGTTGAAGGCGTACGCGCTGGGCGGGCCGATGTGCGGCTCGCCCAGCCGGCTGAACAGGATCCGCAGCATCGCGTTGGCGTCGGTGGCGGTGCCGACCGTGGAGCGGGGGTCGGCGCCCATCCGCTGCTGGTCGACGGTGATCACGGTGGTCAGCCCCTCGAGGACGTCGACCTCGGGCCGCGCCAGCGTCGGCATGAAACCCTGCACGAAGGCGCTGTAGGTCTCGTTGATCAGCCGCTGCGACTCGGCCGCGATGGTGTCGAACACCAGCGAGCTCTTGCCCGAGCCGGAGACGCCCGTGAACACCGTCAGCCGGCGCTTCGGGATCTCGATGCTGACGTCCTTGAGGTTGTTCTCGCGCGCGCCGTGCACGCGGATCACGTGGTGGCTGTCGGCACCGTGCATGGTGGGCGGCTGCCCGTCCGTCCCCGTGGCCCTGCTCATCGTCTCTCCGTCCGTCCGTCCGTCGGGCGGGCCGCGTCCGCGGTCACCGCCGGCCTTGCCCGGTCCGATCCAACCAGCCCGGGCGCTGCGCCCGGTGCACTTCCGCCGATACGGCCGCGGCCCGTCCGCCACCCGGTGGGGCGGGGTCGGGCCGCGGCCGCGGACGGCTCAGCCGGTCTGGTTGAAACGGACCAGGTTGCCCGCGGGGTCGCGGAAGGCGCAGTCGCGCACCCCGTACGGCTGGTCCATCGGCTCCTGGACGAACTCGGCGCCGCCCGCCTTCAGCTTGTCGAAGACGCCGTCCAGGTCGGCGGTGGCCAGGGTGATCCGGGCGTAGGTGCCCTTGGCCATCATCTCGGTGATGGTGCGGCGCTCGTCCTCGGTGACGCCCGGGTCCATGCCGGGCGGCTCCAGGACGATCGACATGCCGGGCTGCTCCGCCGGGCCGACGGTGATCCACCGCATCGCACCGTTGCCGACGTCGTTGCGGACCTCGAAGCCGAGGAGGTCGCGGTAGAAGGCCAGCGAGGCCTCCGGGTCGGTGTGCGGGAGGAAGGTCCACTGAATGGTGATGTCCATGGCTGCCACGCTAGCCGCGCGGCGGTGAGCAGGGCTTCTCCATTCCTGACCGGTCCGCGGCGCCCGCCTGGGGCCGGGCGGCGCGGTGCGGGATCGCCGTCCGCCCGCGGTCCGGCGGCCCGACCGGACGCACCGGCCGTTCACCCGACGGGTAGGGGCCGGCGGGTCCGATCGGCCGCAGCGGTGAAAGGGCGTCCGTGACACGGCAGTCGGGACCTGGTGACACGCGTTCGAGTCGACAGCATCCGCGGGGATCCCGGTCTCACACACGGGCCCGTCGGCCGGGGGCCGCCGACTCGTCCGCCCCTGCTGGAGCGTGCCGACCTCCGGCGATGTCGTCGACGACCGCTGCGTCAGAGGGCCCGGGTAGGGTGGCCGACAAGATCACGGCAGGCGGCGCCGGGGCTGCTCGGAGCGATCGGGGATGTGCCGGTGAGTTGGTGGACCAGGAAGCCGGAGGGCGAACGGGCGCGGTGGGTGCTCGACCCGTTGGCGGGGATCGGGCCGTTGCGGTTCGGGATGAGCCCCGACCGGGTGAAGGCGGCTCTGGAGGGGGCGGACGTCCTTTGTTCGCAGAGCACGGAAGGCGGGCTGTCCTGGCAGCAGTACCGCGGCGCGGGCGTGACCGCGATCTACGGGCCGGGCCGCGTCTGGTCGCCGTGGCGGTCGACGCTCTGTCCGGACCGCTGGTGCGGCTGGGGGACGTGCAGCTGATCGCCCGGGTGCCGTCCGAGGTGTGTGCGGACATCCACGAGCTCGCCCGGCGGCACGGGGTCTCGGTGCGGGTGAACCGGGGCGGTGATCCGGAGGTGGCGGCCTGGGGGTTGTCCATGGGCGCGGTGCAGGACTGGGGGTTGTCGGCCGAGGGATACGCGGAGCGGAGGGACGCGGTGATCACCGATGCCCTGGTGGTCGGCCCCGAGCAGGCCGAGGACCCGTACACGGCCACGCCGGTCATCCGGTGGCACGACGTTCGCGATGCGGAGACGAACTCCGGGACGTGGCCGGTGACTCCGGACCGGGACCGGCCCCGCTGGGACTGGACGCCGCTGGAGCGGGTCGGCCCGCTCGGGTTCGGGATGAGCCCGCACCAGGTGGCCGCCGCGCTGGACGGTGAAGCGCCGGCCGCCCGCCGGGGGTGGTACCGGTGGTCGGGGCACGGCGAGGGACAGTGGAACCTGAGGGAGGAACAGTTCGACGCGGCCGGGGTGACCGCCCACTACTGGTACCTGGAAGGCTTCCCCGTACTTGCGGCCGTGACCGTGCACGGGCGCACCGGGCCCCAGGTCGACCTGGAGGGCATCCGGCTGATCGGCCGGCCGGTCTCCGAGGTCGACGCAGAGGTGATCCAGTACATCGAGGACCGAGGTACGGGCCGGCTGGTCTATGGCGGCGGTCCGGGGCCGGAGGGGCTCAACATGTACGTCCGGGCCACCCGGGCCGGGGACACCGTTGTCAGCGGGGCCCGCTTCTTCGCACCAGACTGGGAGGACCGCGGCTGACGCCGCTGGCGACGTGATCTCGCTGAACGACGTCCCGCACGCCAGGAAGCCGGACCCGCCGCCCGGGAGGAACTCGTCTCGCGGCCGGCCCGCCCACCCCGGTGCCCCTCCGCGGCAGCCCGCGGCGGGGCACCGCCCCTCCGCTAGGGTGCCCGGATGACCGACACAGACCCCCTGGTGGCCGTCCTGGCCGGCCTCCTCGTCGACGTCGTCCGCCACCTCGACGAGTGCGAGGACGACGAGGTGGACCCGGACACCGCCGTGAAGCTGATGGAGGGTGTCGCCGCCGAACTGCTCCACCTGCCCGGGGAGCAGCGCACCCGGTTGCTGCGGACGGTCGCCGACCTGGCCGAGGCCGAACCGGACCGGGCCCGGCAGGAGTTCCTGCGGTCCTTCCCGTTCAGCTGCGGCCTGGTGGACGGCTGACGGTTCTCCGCTCAGCCGCCCGCCGCGGCGGCCGCCGCGAGCAGGGTGTCCGCGGCCGCCGTGCGGGCGTACAGCACGGAGCGGCCGACGCGGTGGGCCGTGGTCAGACCGGCGGCGCGCAGCGCGGTCAGGTTCTCGGAGACCGCGGCCGGCGACAGGGCGGTGCGGCGGGCCAGTTCGGTGGTCGAGGCGGGGGAGTCCAGCTCCGCCAGCAACCGGGCGCGGGTGCGGCCCAGTACGGCCGCCAGCGCCTCGCCCCCGTCCCCGGACGGCGCCTCCCAGAGAGAGCCGATCCCCCGGGCGGGGTAGGCGAGTTGCGGCGGGTCAGGCGGCGTCACCCGGGTGAACGGGACCGGACCGGTGAAGACCGACGGGATCAGCAGCAGCCCGTGACCGGCCGTCGGCCGGGAGAGCGCGCTCGGCCGGCGCAGCAGCCGCAGGGTGTCCTCGTCCCACCGCACCGAGGCGTGCAGACCGCCCAGCAGGTGCGCCGCGCCGCGCTCCGCGACCTGCCGCGCCCGGTGCGCCACGTCCGCGTCCAGCACGGCCCGGATCCGCGCCCAGTACGGCGCGAGCGCCAACTCCCAGTACAGCCGCACCTCCTCGGCCACCCCGGCGAGCCGGGCCTCCGGCCGGGCGTACAGCGCCTCGGTGCGCGGGCCCAGCCCGCCCTGCTCGCGCCGCAGCCGGTCCAGGTCGCGGCGGACCCGCTCCGGCGGGGTCGCCAGGATGCCGTCCACCTCCTCGGCGAGCTCGGCGACCGGCGCCGCGGGCGTCGGATTGAGGAAGTCCGGCACGTACCCCGACGGCGGCACCAACTCGGCGAGGCGGCCCCGGTCCAGACCCGCCGCGGCCAGCCGCGGCCGCACCTGCTCGGCCCACCGCCGGTGCACCGGATGCACCACCCCCGACCGCAGCAGCCGCAGACTCGGCCCCACCTCCCACATCGGCGACACGGCGAACCGCATCTGCGCCAGGTCCCGCACCGAGAAGACCAGCTCCGCCACCCGCGCCCCCGCCCGGATTCGCCCCTGCCCGAATCAATGGCGGTCACTCTACGGCCCCGCCGATGATGCCGGGCATGACCTCACAGACCATCACCCCGGCCGCGGCCGCGGCCGGCACCTGGGCCCTCGGCGACCTGACGGTCAACCGGCTCGGCTTCGGCGCCATGCGCCTGCCGCAGACCGGTCCCGCCCTGGTCCGCCGCGCCGTGCCCCGCGACCGCGAGCAGGCGATCGCCGTGCTGCGCCGCGCCGTCGACCTCGGCGTCGACCACATCGACACCGCCGCCTTCTACTTCTCGCCGCTGCGCTCCGCCAACGAGCTGATCAACCGCGCCCTGGCGCCCTACCCCGACGGCCTCGTCATCGCCACCAAGGTCGGCCCCGGCCGGGACCGCTCCGGCCGGTGGCTGCCGCACGCCACCCCCGAGCAACTGCGCGGCCAGGTCGAGGAGAACCTGCGCCAGCTCGGCCGCGACCACCTGGACCTGGTCAACCTGCGGGTCGTCGGCACCGACCCGGTCGCCGACCGCTTCGGCGCCCTCGCCGAACTCCGCGAGGCCGGCCTGATCCGCCACCTCGGCCTCTCCAACGTCACCGCCGCCCACCTCGCCGAGGCCGCGGCGATCGCCCCGGTCGTCTGCGTGCAGAACCCGTACGGCATCGGCAGCCCGCCCGAGCAGGAGACGCTGCTCCGTGCCTGCGGCGAGCGGGGCACCGCCTTCGTGCCGTTCTACGCGATCGC
>NZ_JBEYFP010000326.1:0-6585 GCF_040634455.1 Kitasatospora sp. NPDC007106 | reverse complement strand
CTCGGGTGGCAGCCCCGACTGTCGGCGCAGATGTACAGGACGACCTCGTGAGCCTGCGCTTCGAGATGGTCTTCTCCTGCTTTCTGCGGGATGACACGCCGGAGCCAGTCCTGGACACCCTCCGCTGGCACATGGGACTGTGCACCGACCGCGACCGCACGCCAGCCGGTGAGGCCGGTGAGGCCGGTGAGCATCCCCATCCTCTGCTGACGCCGGCCTCGGACGACCACACATATCTGGCCGGCGGCGAGTTCGCCCGCATGCTGCGCCAGTCCCGCGGCTCCCGGCATGCCCGGGGGCTGTTCGTCCTGGTGGTCTGGCTGGACGACCTGGACGACATGCTGGAGGGGCTCGCACCCATCCTCGAACTTCTGGCGCCGCACGTCGACGAGCCGGGTTATGGCGGCTACTTCCGCGAGGAATTCGACGTCATGCCCTCCATCTTCATGTTCCACGGCGGTGGGGCGTATGACGTGACCGGGCCGGATCGGATACCGACATGAGCTCCGATAGCCTTTGCCCGTGGCTGGTGCTTCGTTGCGATTCCTGATCGATGCCGATCACGGGCAGTTCTACGTCCAAGACCTTGAGCCGTACGACGCCTGGATGGACGAGCACGCCACAGATCCGGACCTGCCGCCGGCAGGCTGGACTCGCGAGGCAGTCCACATCCATCGCATCGGGGTCGAACCCCACTCGATCTCCGTCGGAACAGCCCGCGACGACCTCGTCGAGTCACTGATCACCCTTCACATGTCCGTACCCGTGGTGGAGCCGACGGCGGAACACGTCGTCGAGGCCGACCTCCACGTATTGTCGGGCGTCCTCACGGTGTCCAGCCCGGGAGTTGACCCGGCCGACGGACCGAGCCTGGTCGTGCCGACCGGGCTACTACGCGCCCGGGTCTCCTACGTCCCGTCCCGGCCGCCGGTCGTCGACACCAACGGCGGCCCCGGTGACCACTTCCTCTACCGGATCGACCTCTGGCCGACAGACCGGGCCTCCGACCTTCTCGTCATGAGGCAAGGGCCCAGTCCATGGGCAGGGTAGGTCTTCTGCTGCCATCCGGACGCCCGTCGTTCCCGTGACAAGACGCGCACACTGCGGGTGCCCTCGGCGGGCATCCGGCGAGGCTGTTCGTCCTGGATTCGTGAGTGGTGCAGGGCACCGGCGAGAGCCTCGTTGCTTTCCTCGGCTGCCTGATCTCTTTCGCATCACCGTCCCAGCCCCGGTGGCCGTTGCCGGTGGACCGGCGGCGTATGCGGCGGCCCCTCGCTCTGTCTCGCCCTCCGCTGCCGGATGGATGGAGCAACCGCCGATTTGCGGAGGGAGTGGACGCTCCACACATTGTGCCCGCTGCTCGCCGTGCCTGGAGGCCTTTATGTGCGAGGTGCAGCAGGTAGTGGACGAAGGATTCAGAAGTGTCCGTAGGCCTCACGCGGGGATGCCAAGGATTCACCGCGAACCGCAACCGTGGTCCGGCGCCGTACGTCCTTCGCGGTACAGCGATGTGCGTGACCAGTGCCAGCCACTCCCCGGCCGTTGAGGCGTCGGGCCCGACCGGCCCGCCGATTCTCCGGACATCCGAGCCGGCCCCTGACGGGAAGCGGTTGTCCCTGCCTCACCTCGCGGAACACCGACTCGTGCGTTCACCGCGAACGGGAGATGGCCGACATGACTTCCACACGATCAACCGAGGCTGTAACCCGTAGCGGTCAGGCGAGCGCAATCGGCGAAAAGGCGGTCTGCACGCTGGCCGCTTCCGCGGAGGCCGCGCCGAAGTTCCGCAGCTTCGTCCGGGCAGCGGGCACCCGCTGGAACCTCCCCGGAGAGGCCGAGGACGCCCTGATGGTCATCGCCAGCGAACTGGCGACCAATTCCTATCTGCACAGCGGCAGTGCCGATGTGTGGTTGATGCTCCGCAACGGGCCGGAATTCATCGAAATCGAAGTCGCGGACCAGGGCAGCTGGAAGCGTTCCGGTTGCGGGAGCCGGTCCCGATTCGCCACCCACGGCCGCGGCCTGGGGATCATCGACGCCTACGCTGCGAGTGTCAGCATCCAACGCGGCCTGGCGGGCACCCGTACGGTGGCGCGTGTCACGAAGTAGCTCGCCCCCACGGCGGGAACAGCGCCCGGTCGGATGCGCGTGTCTGTCGAGGCATGGGGGGCGCCTGCTCTGCCGGACAGGGATCGCCGCTCGGCTGGCATGCGGTACGCCGTCGCCGTCGGCAGCACACCGCCGGGCCGATGGCGCTTGCCGAGGTCACCACGGAGCCCGAGCTGCTGCCCGCCTCCCTGGTCGCCGAGACCGCCGGCCTGACGCCGGAAGACGCGGAGAAGCCATGGCGTCTCCTGGCCCGCGGGCCGGTCGACGAGGCGGCGGCGGACGTGTGGCGGCACACCTCCGACTGCGTCGACCGTCTCCTCGACAACCCGCCCTCCGCGGCCGGCCCCCTGCCGGCCGGTACCGCCGCCCGCCTGGTGGCCACCACCGCCCTCACCGTCTTCCCGACCACCCTCATGACCGGCGACGACGCACCCACCGACGGCGCGGACGCCACCCCCGACACCGTGCACCGCGCCGTGGCGTTCATCGAGGCCAACGCCGGCCGGGACATCGGCCTGGCGCAGATCGTCGCGGCCGCGTGTGTCACGCCACGGGCGCTGCAGTACGCGTTCCGCCGGCATCTGGACACCACCCCGCTCGCCCACCTGCGCCGGGTGCGCCTGGATGCCGCGCACGCCGAGTTGCCGGCCGCCGACCCGCGCACCGCCACGGTCACGGAGATCGCGGTGCGGCGGGGGTTCGCCCACCCCGGCCACTTCGCCGCGCACTACCGCGGCGCCTACCGGACCTTGCCCAGCACCACCCTCAACCAGCACCCTGACCGCTCATGGGCTCTGCCGGGTGCGGTCGCGCCCTGATGCTGACGGGCTTCCGGAGGCCAGCCACGCCCGCGGTCACCACCCCGGATTCCCGCATCGGTGTGGCCCGGCCGCGCGGGGGACGGCCGGGTCGCCCGACATCCTGGCCCGCGCTGTGCAGCGCTGCGGAGCGTCGTCCGAGGCCCGTCGCGTCGTGAGCGGATTCGGCGCGGGCCGGGGGACACGGATTCGAACCGACGGGGCAGGCGGGGCCGCGAACGTTGACCCGCGTCCGGAGGTTCATGGGCTTGGCGATGGTGCTGCTGGTGGTTCAAGTGGGCATCTCGGCGGACTCCACCATCGTGCGTGCTCATCGGCACGCGGACGGGGCTCGAACCGACCCGCCGCCGGTACCGGCAGCATGAAAGGGGGACAGGCGCCGAAACGCCAGGACGAACCGCCGTGGCGGAGTCCGGTCCGCCGCTCGGCGGAAGTGGTGCACGAGGCGAGGGGCTGGGCCGGCCATCCGGCTCGCCAGATCACCCAGCCCATGCCCTGAACCAACATCACATGATCGGCCGGGCGGCTACTACGGGACAAGGACCACCTTGCCGAGGTTGCGGCGCTGCTCGACGAGCGTGTGGGCTCGGGCGGCGTCGACGAGGGGGATCTCCTCGTGCACGGTGGTGCGCAAGATGCCCGCGTCGCGCATCTGCCAGAGCTCGCGCAGCCAGCGGTCGTAGAGTTCGGGCTTGCCGACGGCGATGGCGCGCATCTGGAAGCCGATCATCGAGGCGCCGCGGACCAGGAGTTCGTACGCCTCGACCGTGCCGCCGCCGGAGCTGTAGGCGACCAGTCGGCCGCCCGTCGCGAGGGCCCGCACAGCGGGGCCGAGAAGGTCACCGCCGACACCGTCGAGGATCACGTCGTACGGGGCGCCCCAGTCGGCGTCCTCGTAGAGCACGACCTCGTCGGCGCCCAGCCCTCGGACGAAGTCGGCCTTGTCGGCGCTGCTGACGGCGGCGACCACGCGTGCCGCCCCGCCGGCCTTGGCGTACTGGAGGGCCAGCGTGCCCACACCGCTGGCCGCCGCCGTGACCAGCACCGACTCGCCGGGCCCTGTGCGCGCGGCCTCGTAGGCACCGCGCGCCACCAGTCCGCTGCGGACCAGCGCGACCGCCTCCACGGCAGTCGCGCCGTCCGGAATCGGGGAAGCCATGGCGGTGTCCAGGACCGCGAACTCGGCGTAGGCGTCCGCGAAGCACAGCCCGGTGACGCGGTCCCCCACGCTGAAGGGGGTGACTCCGGCACCCAGGGCGACGACCTTCCCGGCGACCTCGCCTCCGAACGGGACCGGCTTGCCGCCCTCCCGAACCTTGCGCACGGTGGGCAGGGTCACCCCGACCGCCTCGACCCGGATCAGAACCTCCCCGACACCTGCCTCGGGTCGGTCGACCTCCTCGACGAACAGCACTTCCGGCCCACCGTTGACCTCATGGCGAATGCGCAGCACAGGACCTCCCCCGATCCGAACTCATTGGGCATCCCAACGATAGGGCGCATGTCATTGGGAAGTCCAACGACTTTGGATAGGGTGAGCCCATGACCACGGAGCTCCAGCGCATCCAGGGCCTGCCCACGTGGCTCATCGGCCGTGTCGCGGCCCGAGGCCGGGGCATGGTCGCCGACGCGATCGCGGTGGAAGGGCTGAAGCTGATGCACCATGCGGTGCTGGCCGCCACCGCCGAGTACGGACCCGTCACCCAGGCCGACCTGGGCCGCCGACTGGCCGTCGATCCCAAGGACATGGTCGGCATCCTCAACCACCTCCAGAAGCAGGGCCTCGTCCTGCGTTCCCCCGACCTCTCCGACCGCCGCAAGAACGCCGTCACCGTCACCCCGGAGGGCGCAGCCGTCCTCTCCCGCTGCGGCACCCTGGCCGAAGCCGCCAACGCCGAACTGCTGGCACCACTCACCCAGGACGAGCAGGAACAACTGGTCGCCCTGCTGAACCGGCTCCACACAGCAACGGAGAGCCTGGACTGATCCCACATGATCGACGGGCAGCCCCTGGTGACGTGAGGCGGAGATTCGCCGGTAGTGGAGCTTCTCGGCAGTCAGTCCGCGAACCACCGCTCGACACCGCGACCGTTCCCTCACCTGCCCGTCACCGCGGTCCGAGGGCCTCCGCTGTCCGTGGAGAGAGGGCGACGAGGGCGCCGGCGACCCACCCGATCATCCGCGCCCCGGAGGAAGGCGCGGACACCGTCGTGCGGCTCGGCGCCGCACCCGAGGCCATGCACTCCACCGGCCTGCTGTGGCACGACCGCCGCCCCCGCCCCGCCACCTACGCGCTCGGCGCCGGATCCGACAGCGACGCCGCCCGCCAGGAGCTGCGGGGCCACCTCACCGACCTGGCACCGGCGTCGGATCGTGACCGGCCGGCTCCACGGCCCTGTACGGGGAACCGATCGTGGTGACGTACCGGCCGACCTCGGCCAGAAGCAGCGTGCACCCGGCCGGGCAGGTGTCTCACCTTCCGCACGGCACTGCCATGGAGACGGGCACGAGCGAAGGGAGTACCTGTGAAGATCACTGCCAAGATTGCCCTCGGGCTGGCGGTTGTCGTCGGGTACGTCCTCGGACGACTGAAGAAGGGGCGGTGGGCGCTCGCCGTTGCGGGGTACCTGGCCGGACGGCGTCTCGATCCGCGGGAGCTCGTCTGCGAAGGCTTGCAGAAGTCGGGGGAGACGCTGCCCCAGCTCGCCTGGCTCGCTGGGCAGCGCCTGTCCGATGAGAGCACGTGCTGAACCTCAACGGCGTGCGGCACCCGATCGCTCTGCTCCGAGCGGTGACTCGCCGATCGTCCGCACGCTGCTGTCGAGTACGGGCGTGCCAGGCCGCTGCCCGTGTGCTCGGCCGCCACCGCCGTACGGCAACAGGGGCTACCACGCACCAAGGGGAGGCCCGGCGTTGTCCCGGGCGCACGGCAGTCCCCGATCCCTGACCGTCTCCCCGCCGTTCGGGCCGGGTCCGAGCTGCGTGACGGTCGCGGGGCGGCGGAGGGAAGCGTGACCTCACCGACGCCCCACGCCGAACCGTTGCGTCGCAGACTCCGGGGGAGGGTTCACGAACCGTCCGGCCGGGTGGTCATGCTGCCCCGGAACGTCCGGGTCGAGCAGCGCCCCGACCGTCCGCCAGGTGGCGGGGCGGGGCGTACCCCACCCGCCCCGCCACCCACCCCCGGTGCCGTGGCCCGAGCGTCATTCCGCTGCAGCAGCTCGGGTCCCGAGGCATGAACGACGGCCGAGCACCCGAGTGGTGTTCGGCGACCCCCCGTTCCGTCAGGTCGTGGTCGGCGCCTGCTCCTCCAGCTCCAGGCCTTCCGGCAGGGCCGCACTGTGCACCACGCCCAGCCGCTGCGTGGCGCGGGTCAGGGCGACGTAGAGCTCCGCGCGGCCGAAGTCGGCCGGTTCGACCACCAGCACGCTGTCGAACTCCAGGCCCTTCGCCTGCGTCGGCGAGAGCAGGACCAGCGGGCGGGCGAGGTCCGGCTCGGGCCCGGAGTCGGCGCCCGGCAGTGCCGCCGCCAGGTCGCCGAGCAGATGCTTCGGCGCCACCACGGCCAGCCGCCCGCCCGCGCCGTCCGCCGGGACGGTCGCGGCCAGGTAGATCAACGCGTTGTAGCCCGTCCAGCGCCAGGTGACGATCGCGGAGA
>NZ_JBEYFP010000325.1:0-6595 GCF_040634455.1 Kitasatospora sp. NPDC007106 | reverse complement strand
CCGCGCCGCCCCCGCCGCCCGCACCGCCGGCTGGCGGGCCCTGGCCGCCCGGCTGCCCGACTACCTCGTCAACGAGGACGGCGCGCTCGCCGAATGGGCCTGGCCCGGCCACCGGGACGGCTACGACCACCGGCACGTCAGCCACCTCTACCCGGTCTGGCCCCTCGGCGAGATCGCCCCGGACACCACCCCGGAACTCGCCGCGGCCGCCCGCACCGCGCTGCTGCTGCGCGGCGACGAGAACCACTCCGGCCACGGCCACCTGCACCGGGCGCTGGCCGCCGCCCGGCTGGACGACGCCGGGCTGCTCACCTGCCAGCTGGCCCACCTGCTCGTCCGCGGCTTCTTCTTCCGCTCGCTGATGAGCAGCCACTACCCGGACCGGGACGTCTTCAACGCGGACGTGGCGCACGCCCTGCCCGGGGTGCTCACCGAGATGCTGCTGCGCTCCCGCCCGGCCCGCCCCGGCCGCCCGGCCCAGCTGACCGTGCTGCCCGCGCTGCCCGCCGCCCTGCCGAGCGGTCGGCTCACGGGGGCGCGCACCCGCTTCGGGGCGGTCGTCGAGGAGCTGGCCTGGTCGCCCGAGCAGGTCACCCTGGCGCTGCGGGCCGAGCGGGCCTGCACGGTCGAGCTGCGGATCGTCCCGCTGCACAAGGAGGGCGGCGAGCTGCTGGAGCTGGCGGCGGGCCGGCTGCGCACCGTCACCGTGGAGCTCTGACGGACCGTCGCCCGGGCCGGGGACTTTGCGAACGGATGGCCGATTCTTGCTCGGCGGCAGACCGGCGCGACGGCGCCCGTTCACCCGGAGTCCCTCCGTGGGCCAACCACCGCTGGGAGCCTCCCGGGCATGGATATCCCGAACATGGGCGTGCCCGCGGGGCTCGCCGACCGCATGAGCACGGCCGAGCAGCACGAGTACCTGCGCAGCAGGCTGTCCCGGCGCAGGATGCTGCGCTCCTCGGCGGTGACGGTGGGTCTGCTGGCCGTCGGCGGCGCGCTGGGCGGCGGCACCGCCGCGGCGGCGCCGGCCGGCGGCTCCGTCACCGACGGCATCGACGGCGCGCTGGTCGCGCCGACGGGCCGCCACCTCGCCTTCGGCCCGCGGCCGGACACCCAGTTCCGGATCTCCTGGCAGGTCCCGGCACCGGTGAAGCGGCCGTTCCTGCGCTTCGGCCGCCACCCGTGGGACCTCTCGCACAAGGTGGAGGCAGAGGTGCGCGCCCTGCACACCCCGGCGCTCACCCCGACCGGCACCCCGGTCGACCAGTACTACCTGCACGTCGCGCTGGACCACCTGCAGCCCGACACCACCTACTACTACGGCGTCGGCCACCAGGGCTTCGACCCGGCGTCCGGCCAGGCGATCTCCACCCTGTCCACCTTCCGCACCGCGCCGGCCCGGCACGGCCGCGGCGGCCGCCCGTACGAGCCGTTCACCTTCACCGCCTTCGGCGACCAGGGCGTCTCCTCGCACGCCGCCGGGAACGACCACGTGATCCTGGCCCAGAAGCCGGCCTTCCACCTGCACGCCGGCGACATCTGCTACGCCGACCCGGCCGGCTCCGGCCAGGACTCCGACAAGTCGGTGTACTCGGCCACCACCTGGGACGCCTTCCTGGTGCAGACCGAGACGGTCGCCGCGAAGGTCCCGTGGATGGTCTCGTACGGCAACCACGACATGGAGGCCTGGTACTCGCACCACGGCTACGGCGGCGAGGACGCCCGGTTCTTCCTGCCCGGCAACGGCCCGGACCCGCGCACCGCGCCCGGCGTGTACTCCTTCGTCTACGGCAACGTCGGCGTGGTCTCGCTGGACGCCAACGACGTCTCCTACGAGATCCCGGCCAACCTCGGCCTGACCGCGGGCCGGCAGACCGCCTGGCTGGAGCGGACGCTGCGCTCGCTGCGGGCCGACGAGGGCGTCGACTTCGTGGTGGTCTTCTTCCACCACTGCGCCTTCTCCACCACCCACCAGCACGCCTCCGAGGGCGGTGTCCGCGAGGCCTGGGTGCCGCTCTTCGAGAAGTACCGGGTCGACCTGGTCGTGAACGGCCACAACCACGTGTACGAGCGCACCGACGCGATCCTCGGCAACAAGGTGGCGAAGGCGGTGCCGAGCGGCGGCACCGTCGAGCCGGCCAAGGACGGCGTGGTGTACGTGACGGCGGGCGCGGCCGGCCGCAGCCTGTACTCCTTCGACGCACCGGACAGCTACGAGGGCCACGAGAAGCGGGTGGACTCGGTGGCCACCTTCCACTTCGCCAAGGGCGGGGTGAAGGTGCCGGAGACGGTGGAGTGGTCGCGGGTGCGCTACACCGGCTACTCCTTCGTGCGGGTGGACGTCGCCCCGGCGCACAAGGGCCGCACCGCCACCATGAAGGTCACCGCCCTCGCCGAGGACGGCACGCAGGTCGACCACTACACGATCGCCCGCCGCGCGGGCGAGTGCACGGCGCACTGAGGCCGGACGCGGCGGGCCCGCCTCCGGTCGGGGAGGCGGGCCCGGTGTCGTCGCTCAGCCCAACTTCGCGAGTTCCGACGCCAGTTCGTCGCTGTGGCGGAAGGTCAGGCCGGCCAGGGCGACGTGCTTCCAGCGAACGGTGAGGTCGCCGTCCAGGATGAACACCGAGCGGCGCAGGCCGAGTCCGGGCACCGCGATGCCGTACGCCTTCGCGACCGTGCGGTCGGTGTCGGCGAGCAGCGGGAAGGCGATCCGGTGCCGGTGGGCGAACTGCTCGTGGCTGTCGAGGCCCTGCGGGCTGATGCCCCAGACGGTGGCGCCGAGCCCGGTGAAGCGCTCCAGGTCGGAGGTGTACTCGCAGAGCTGCTTGGTGCAGACGGGCGTGTCGTCGCCGGGGTAGAAGACCAGCACCAGCGGGCCGCCGCCCTTGGCGTCGGAGAGCCGGTACTCATGGCGCTGCGCGGTGTCCCCGGCGAGCAGCAGGCCGGGCAGGGCGAAGTCGGGGGCCTGGGTTCCGGCCTCGGGCGGCTTGGGCATGGACGTCCCTTCCGGACATCAGGTAGACAGACCTGTCTGTCTTCTTGCAGCCCGATGCTAGCCCGGTCGCACGGCGGGTGTCATGCACCCTGCCGTGCGATCGGGCCGCGGTCACTGCCGGTAGGTGGCCAGGAAGCGGCCGATCCGGCTGATCGCCGTCTCCAGGTCGTCGGCGCGCGGCAGGGTGACGAAGCGGAAGTGGTCCGGGCGCGGCCAGTTGAAGCCGGTGCCCTGGACGACGTGGATCTTCTCGCGGAGCAGCAGGTCCAGCACGAACCGCTCGTCGTCGACGATCTTGTGCACCTCGGGGTCCAGCCGCGCGAAGGCGTACAGCGCGCCCTTCGGCTTGACGCAGCTGACGCCCGGGATCTCGTTCAGCGCCCGGTGGGCGACGTCGCGCTGCTCGGTGAGCCGGCCGTTCGGCAGGGTGAGGTCGTTGATCGACTGGTGGCCGCCGAGCGCCGCCTGCACCGCGTACTGCGCCGGCACGTTCGGGCACAGCCGCATGCCGGCCAGCATGGTCAGGCCCTCCAGGTAGTCCGCGGCCCGCTGCTTGGGGCCGGACACCGCCAGCCAGCCGCTGCGGAAGCCGGCCACCCGGTACGCCTTGGACAGGCCGTTGAAGGTGAGGGTGAGGACGTCGTCGGCGAGCGCGGCCAGGCAGTGGTGCTCGGTGCCGTCGTAGAGGATCTTGTCGTAGATCTCGTCGGCCAGCACCATCAGGCCGTGCCGGCGGGCGAGGTCGAGGATGCCCTCCAGCAGTTCCCTGGAGTAGACGGCGCCGGTCGGGTTGTTGGGGTTGATGACGACGATCGCCCGGGTGCGGTCGGTGATCTTCGAGGCGATGTCGTCGAGGTCGGGGAACCAGTCGGCCTGCTCGTCGCAGAGGTAGTGCACCGCCCGGCCGCCGGCGAACCGCACCACCGCCGTCCACAGCGGGTAGTCCGGCATCGGGACGAGCACCTCGTCGCCGTCGTCCACCAGCGCCTGCACGGCCATCTGGATCAGCTCGGAGGCGCCGTTGCCCAGGTAGACGTCGTCGACCGTCATGCCGGTGACGCCGCGCTGCTGGTAGTACTGCACCACCGCGCGGCGGGCCGGCAGGATGCCGCGCGAGTCGCTGTAGCCGTGGGCGTTCGGCAGGTTGCGGATGATGTCCTGGAGGATCTCCGGCGGCGCCTCGAAGCCGAACGGCGCGGGGTTGCCGGTGTTCAGCCGCAGGACGCTGTGCCCGGCCTCCTCCAGGGCGTTCGCCTGGTCGACCACCGGGCCACGGATCTCGTAGCACACGTCCTTGAGCTTGCTGGACTGCCGAAACTCCACTGCGGCCTCCCGACCTCACCTCTGGTTGCTTTGTTCTACCAAGTAACCACTTGGAAAGTCCAACCTTTTGGCTATGCTGATCCCCATGCCACGCCGAAGCTACGACCAGTACTGCGCCGTCGCCCGCGCCCTGGACGCGGTGGGGGAGCGCTGGAGCCTCCTGATCGTCCGTGAACTCCTCGGCGGGCCCCGCCGCTACACCGACCTGCACGCCGACCTGCCCGGCGTCTCCACCGACATCCTCGCCGCCCGGCTCAAGCAGCTGGAGGGCGAAGGACTGGTCGAACGCCGCCGGCTGGAACGCCCCGCCAACGCCTCGGTGTACGAACTCACCGCCCGGGGCCAGGAGCTGCGCCCCGTCCTGGAGGCGCTCGCCGTCTGGGGCGGCCCCGACCTCGGCGAGCCCCGGCCCACCGACGCCGTCCGCGAGCACTGGTACACCGCGGTCGGCTGACGGCCCCTCCGGCGCACGCCCCCGGTCCTGCGGCGGCCTGACCGCTCCGGGTGAGCGGCCGGCCGCCGCGGTGTGTCCCGCGCCCGCCCCGGCCGCCCGCCCCTACGGTGGGCGGCGGGAGGCGCACATGGCACGGGTGATCACACAAGCCTCGATGTCCCTGGACGGATTCATCGCGGACCACTCCGACCAGGTCGGGGCACTGTTCGACTGGTACTCCAACGGGGACGTGGAGGTCACCGGCGCCGACCCGGACCGGGTGTTCCGGGTCTCGGCCGCCAGCGCGGAGTACCTGCGCTCCGCCTGGTCCACCGTCCGCGCCACGGTGATCGGCCGCCGTCTGTTCGACATCACCAACGGCTGGGACGGCAGGCCGCCGGTCGGCGAGGCCGTCTTCGTGGTCACCCACCGCCCGCCGGACGAGTGGGACTTCCCCGACGCACCGTTCACCTTCGTCACCGGCGGCCCGGCCGAGGCGGTCGCCCTCGCCAAGCAGTACGCCGGGGACGGGGACGTCGCCGTCACCCCCGGCGACGTCGGCGGCCAGGCCTTCGCGGCGGGCCTGGTGGACGAGGTCCTGGTCGACCTCGTCCCGGTGGTGTTCGGCGCCGGCGTGCACTACTTCGGCGGCTACCACGGCTCACCGCTGGTGCTGGAGGACCCGGAGATCGTCCAGGGCGACCGGGTGTGCCACCTGCGCTTCCGGGTCCGCCGCGACTGACCGCCCCGGCCGGCCGCTGTCCCGGCCGCCGCCGGCCCGGTCAGCCGCCGGTGACGCCGTCGGTGTGCTCGCGCAGCAGGTCGGCGTGGCCGTTGTGGCGGGCGTACTCGGACACCAGGTGGAAGAGGACCAGGCGCAGCGAGTACTCCTCGCCGTCCAGCACGAAGGTGTCGTCCAGCGAGGCGCCGGCCAGGACCTCGTCGGCGAGCCGGCGCTCCTCCAGCAGCCGGGCGTAGTCCTCCTCGGCCCGCGCCGGGTCCAGCTCGTCGAAGTCGGCGTCCTTGTTCGGGCTCTCGGAGTACAGCCGCGGCACCGGCAGTCCGGCGAAGCGCTCGCGGAACCACGTCCGCTCGACCTTCGCCAGGTGGCGGATCAGGCCCAGCAGCGAGAGGTTCGACTCCGGCAGCGGGCGCAGTGCGAGCTGTTCGCCCGTCAGGCCCTGGCACTTGAACAGGAAGGTGTCGCGCTGCCAGGCGAGGTAGCCGGTCAGCATCTCGCGCTCGCCGGCCACGAGGGAGCCGCCGGTGCGCTTGGTGTCGGGTGCGGTCCAGGTCATGGCGCGATCATGCCGCCCGGCCGAAGCACCGCGCCAGTGCCTTTCCCGCCGTCAGCCGCCGGAGGGCGCCGTAGCCGAGCAGCGCCAGGCCGGCCCCCGCGAGCGAGCCGAACGCGACGGTGGGGACGAGCTCGTACGCGGGCTCCGGGCCCGGTCCGCCGGACCACCGCGCGATCCGCAGTGCCGTGCCCGCCGCGGCCGCCAGCACGATCCACCCGTACACCGCCCACCGGGCCCGGGGGCCCAGCGCGGGCACCGGCCCAGGGAGCGGACCGCTCGCCGCGACGGGTGCGCTCCGGCGCCGGGACTCGCGCAGCAGCCACCATGCGAGGACGGCCAGCGCCACGGCGGACGTCCCGTACTGCAGCACCGCGTGGAGCGGCCGGCCCGCGACCGCGGTGCGGTCCAGCACCGGGAACAGCCGGACACCGAAGCGGCCCGGGTGGGTGAAGCCGTCCCAGCCGACGTGGCTGGCCGCACCGAGGGCCGCCGAGACGGCGAACCAGCCGGCCGTCGCACCGCGCGCGGGCGGCAGCGCGCTGC
>NZ_JBEYFP010000324.1:0-6599 GCF_040634455.1 Kitasatospora sp. NPDC007106 | reverse complement strand
GGCGGCGGCCGGCACCCGCCGTGCCCGCGGCGGCCGCGGTGCCGACGGTGCTCGCGCCCGGACAGAACGCGGTGCTGCCGGAGAGCGCGCTCGCCGCGCTGACCGTCCGCTTCTCCTCCGCCGGCGCGGACGCCGACCTGACGCTGCTGCTGCTCACCGCCGAGGGCCTGGTCCGCTCCGACGGCGACTTCGTCTTCTACCACCAGCGCAGCGCCGCGGACGGGGCGGTGCTGCTCGGCGAGAAGGCCGCCGCGGACGGGCGGCGCACCGAGTCGGCGGTGCTGCGGCCGGCCGACCTCCCGCCGGAGGTCCACCGGGTCGCCGTCTCCGTCAACATGGACGCCGACACCGGGCTGACCTGCGCCGGACTCACCGACGCGGACCTGCTGCTGCACACCGAGGACGGCACCGCCTGGTCGTTCCGCCCGCCGTCCGACCCCGCGGTGTCGGCGATGCTGGTCGCCGAGGTCTACCGGCACCGGCCGGCCGGCGGCCCCGAGGTGTGGAAGGTCCGCGCGGTCGGCCAGGGCTGGGCGGACGGCCTCGCCGGCCTCGCCCGCGCCCACGGCGTCGACGTCGGCTGAGGGGGCGACACCCCAGGGGCAGCACCCCAGGGGCGCGGGGAACTGCGCGATTCGGATGCGGGCCACCGTACGGATCGGGGTCGGCCCAAATCCGTGGTGACAGCCGCACTCGGACTGCGCAGTTCCGCCCCCAGCCTTCGGCCGGGAGGTGCCCCCAGCGCCCCCGTGTCGGCTCACGCAGTGAGTTCGCGGCTGTACTTCCATTCGGCGGCGCAGCGCTCGTACCCGAGCCAGTCGTTGACCGCCAGCATCGGGGCGTTGCCGCCGTCGTTGTGGGTGAAGGCGGCGGTGATGCCGGCCGCGCGGGCCCGGTGCAGGGAGTCGGCCTTGGCGAGTTTGGCGAGGCCGCGGCCGCGGTGGGCCCGGACGGTGGTGGTGAAGGACGACCAGTAGCGGCCCTCGCCGTCGGTCTGTGCGGCGGAGAAGCCGACCGGCCGTCCGTCGGCGAGCACCACGGTGGTGAGCTCGCGGTCGAGGTCGGGCCGGTGCCAGATCTCGGCCAGCCAGGAGGCGTAGCCCTGGTCGGCGAGGTCGACGTCGCCGGGTTCGTCCCGGGTGCCCTCGACGTCGACCAGGTAGAGCGGGTGCGGGTCGTCCGCGTACTCGGCGGCGGTGCGCAGTTCGACGCCGGGCGGGCGGGCCGGCAGTGGCGGCAGCGGGGCGGTGAGGTCGCGTCCGGCGAAGTAGGCGACCCGGCCGCGGGTGTAGCCGCGGGCGGTGGCGAAGCCGTGCGCCGCCGGTTCGTCGTCCACCCAGCAGTGCGCGTGCCGGACGCCTTCGGCGGCGAGCGCCTCCTCGGTGGCGGTGAGCAGGGCGGTGCCGGTGCCCTGCCCGCGGTGTCCGGGGACGACGTGGACGGCGGCGAAGCCGTGGCCGGGTTCCTCGCTGTCGGGGTAGGCGCCGAACCGGGCGGTGGCGACGATCCGCCCGTCCGCCTCGGCGAGCAGCATCCGCAGGTGGGGCTGGGCGGCGACCTGCCAGGCGACCGTCTCGGGGGTGGTGACAAGATACGGGCGGCCGGCGCGCAGGGCGGCGCAGGCCGCTGTCGCGTCGTCGGGCCGGAAGGCGCGGATCGTGAGCGTCATAGACACGTCACGTTAACGACTCGGCCGCCTCCGCGCCCTCGAATATCGGCCTCCAGGGCGGGAGTTGCCCGCGAATCGGGTGGCACCGCGGAGAAAGCTCAAGTTCAGCTCTGAGTTCGGCTGCCGGTGGTTGGCAGCCGTGTCCGGCCGGTACACCCTCAGCAGCGGACACAGGCAGCACGGGACGCAGGAGAGGGGGGAGCGCGCATGGCGCACTCGACGGAGTCGCCCCGGCTGGGGGTGGGGATCGGCTGGCGGGCGGAGATCGACACCGCGGTCGAGCGGCTGCCCGGCGTGGACTGGGTGGAGGTGGTCGCGGAGAACGTCTGCGCCGGTCACCTGCCGCGTTCGCTGGAGGTACTGCGGGAGCGCGGCGTCACGGTCGTCCCGCACGGGGTGTCGCTGGGCCTCGGGGGCGCCGAGCCGCCGGCCGCGCACCGGCTGGAGCGGCTGGCCGGGGTGGCCGAGGCGCTCGGTGCGCCGCTGGTCACCGAGCACCTGGCGTTCGTCCGGGCGGGCGGGATGGAGTCCGGCCACCTGTTGCCGGTGCCGCGGTCGCGGGACGCGCTGCGGGTGGTCGCGGAGAACGTCCGGATCGCGCAGGAGCAGTTGCCGGTGCCGCTGGCCCTGGAGAACATCGCGGCCCACCTGCGCTGGCCGGACGACGAGCTGACCGAGGGCGAGTTCCTCGCCGAGCTGGTGGAGCGGACGGGCGTGCGGCTGCTGGTGGACGTCGCCAACCTGCACACCAACCGGGTCAACCTGGGCCTGGACGTCACCGCCGAACTGGCCCGGCTGCCGCTGGAGGCCCTCGCCTACGTGCACGTCGCCGGCGGGGTGGAGCGGGACGGCGTCTGGCACGACACCCACGCCCACCCGGTCACCGAGCCGGTGCTGGAGGTGCTCGCCGAACTGTGCGGGCGCGCGGTGCCGCCCGGTGTGCTGCTGGAGCGCGACGACGCCTTCCCGCCGCCGGCCGAGCTGGCCGGTGAACTCGACGCGATCCGGGCCGTCCTGGAGCGGGCCCCGCTCGCCGAGGGGGTGCGGCACGGTGGCTGAACCCGACGAGTACCTGCTGCGCGGGGACGACGCCGAGCTGGCCGTGGCCCGGGCCCGGCTCGCCGAGCGGCAGACCGGGCTGATGGCCGCGCTGGTCGCGGGCGGGCCGGTGCCGGAGGGCTTCGACCCGGCGCAGGTCGCCACCCAGGCCCGCGGGCTGCTCGCCAAACGGCGGGACACCACCGCGCGGGTGGTGCCCGAGCCGGCCCGGATTCTCGGCGCCGACTGGCGCCCGCTGTTCGAGCGGTACGCCCGGCAGGGCCCGCAGCGCGGCGGGTACCGGGCCGACGCACGGGAGTTCGCCGCCTGGGCGCTGGCCGCGGAACCGGCCGCCGCCTGGCGGGACGAACTGGAGCACTGGCTGCGGCCCGCGGCCGACACGCACGCCCCGGGCCCGCTGCGGACGGCCCGGGCGGTGCTGGCCCGCGCGGTGCACGACCGCCTGCGCCGCCGCGGCGACGCGGCCACCCACGGCCGGCCGGCCCCGTCCCGGGGCTGAGCACGGCACCACCGGGTCCACCGGACCCGTTCGACCCACGGGGGAGACAACGATGTGGAGCACGGAGTTCACCGTGGCCCTCGTCCTGGTGCTGGTCACCGGGACGGCAGTGGGTGTCACCCGGGCGCGGCTGCGCCGGGTGCCCCACCCGCAGGGCCTGTCCGGGCGCGGCCTGGAACTGATGGAGACGGCCTTCCTGGCCGGCGGCCCGACCCGGGTCGCGGTCACCGCCCTGGTGCGGATGCAGCAGGAGGGCCGGGTGATCGTGGCGCGGTCCGGCCTGGTCACCGTCACCGACCCGGCGCCGCGGGACGCCGTGGAGGCGGCGCTGATCGACGCGGCCGGACCCGGCCGGCAGCAGGACGCCGATGTGCTGCGCCGCCAGGTGGCGCGCAGCGCCGCCGTGCAGGAGATCGGCGACCGGCTGGCCGACCGCGGCCTGATGCGCCGGCCGGACCGGCACCGCGCGGTGGTGCGGGCCCGCCGGGTGATGGGCCTGGCGCTGCTGGCGACGGTGGTGCTCGGCGTGTTCGCGATGGTCGACTGGACGGACCGCACCTTCAACGGCCGGTACACCGGCCCGCCGCCGGTCTTCCCGTTCGCGGTGCTGCTGGTGGCCGGCGTGGTCTCCATGGTGGCGACCAGGCCGGACCGCGGCCGGGTCACCCCGGCGGGCCGCCGCCAGCTGTCGATGATGAAGGAGGGCGGCGCCTGGCGCCCGTACGACGTGGTGGCGCCCGTCGCCGCGCTGACGGTGCTCGGCGCGCTGGCCCTGGAGGGCACCGACGAGCTGGACGAGGAGATGCGGGCGGCGCTGACCGCCCGGCAGCTCGCCTCCTCGTCCTCGGCCTCGTCGTCCTCGTCCTGCTCCACCGCGACCTGGTGCGGCTCCGGCTCGGACAGCGGTTCCTCGTCGAGCTGCGGCTCGTCCAGCTGCGGGTCCTCCTCGTCCAGTTGCGGCTCCTCGTCGGGCTGCGGTTCGTCCGGGAGCTCGTGCGGATCCTCGGGCAGCTCCTGCTCGTCGGGGAGCTCCTGCGGCTCCAGCTGCGGCGGCGGAGGATGCGGCAGCTCCTGACCCGGCTTGTCACAGTTTCGTATCGCGGGCGGGGCACGTGTTCCCCGCCCGCCCCTGCCGGGACTAGAACAGCCCCATGTGGGTGCTCCTCCTGATCCCGGCCTGCGCCGCTGCGGCGTTCTCCTGCCTGCAGCTGGTCCGGGTCGCCACCAGGGCCGACCTGCTCGACGGCTTCGGCCCCCGGCCC
This sequence comes from Kitasatospora sp. NPDC007106, assembly GCF_040634455.1. Lineage (NCBI taxonomy): Bacteria > Bacillati > Actinomycetota > Actinomycetes > Kitasatosporales > Streptomycetaceae > Kitasatospora > Kitasatospora sp. NPDC007106. The sequence goes on along the minus strand of NZ_JBEYFP010000324.1, from coordinate 2,110 downwards.
CCCGAGGCGGTGGGGATCGGCCTGTACGAGACCGCCTACCTGGCCGGTGGACCGGGCCGGGTGGTGGAGCTGGCGCTGGTGCTGATGGCCGGCCGCGGCCGGCTGCACCTCGCGCACACCGGCTGGACGACCGTGGTCGACCCGCGCGGCCGCAGTCGGCTGGAGCGGGCGCTGATCGAGCAGATCGGCCCCGAGGGCCAGTGCCGGACGGGGCCGCTGCGGGCCTCGCTGGCGGCGCACCCGACCGTGCGGGAGATCGGCGACCGCCTCGCCCGGGCCGGGCTGGCGACGCCGGAGACCGTCCGCCGGGACACCTCGCGGGCGGTGCGGCAGGTCCGGATGGCGCTGCTGCTGTGCGTCCTGCTGCTGGCCGCCTCGCTCGCCCTCGCCGCCCCCGGCACCGGGGACGCCAGTGCGGCGATCGCCTGGTTCTCGCTGCCGCTGATCCTCACCTGCGGCACCCTGCTGATGGCCCGGGTGGACGTGCACACCTACACCCGGTTCGCCGCGCCCGCCGGCCTGGAGGTGCTGCGCACCGCGCGGGTGCCCCGGCAGCTCGGCCACACCCGCGACCCGGAGCAGGCGCTGCTCACCGCGGTGGCGATGGTCGGCCCGGCCGCGCTGACCGACGAACGGCTGCGGGCGGCGCTGCGGACCTGAGTCCGCGGCGCCGCCCGCAGGGCAGCAACCGGCCGGGCCGGCCTCGACCGGGCCGCAACCGATCGGGCCGCCGCCGACCGGGCCGCAGCCGACCGGCGCGGCTCAGACCAGGCCGGCGAGGAGCTCGGCGACCGGCTTGCGGCGGCCGGTGAAGAACGGCACCTCCTCGCGGACGTGCAGCCGGGCCCGGGACGGGCGCAGGTCGCGCATCAGGTCGACGATCCGGTGCAGCTCGTCGGCCTCGAAGGCGAGCAGCCACTCGTAGTCGCCGAGGGCGAAGGAGGCGACCGTGTTGGCCCGGACGTCCGGGTAGCCGCGGGCCATCTTGCCGTGCTCGGCGAGCATGGCGCGGCGCTCCTCGTCGGGCAGCAGGTACCACTCGTAGGAGCGGACGAACGGGTAGACGCAGACGTAGTCGCGGGCGCGCTCGTCGGCGAGGAACGCCGGGATGTGCGACTTGTTGAACTCGGCCGGGCGGTGCAGCGCCATGTTCGACCAGACCGGCTCCAGCACGCGGCCGACGGCGGTGCGGCGGAAGCGGTTGTACGCCTCCTGCAGGTCGTCCGAGTCCTCGGCGTGCCACCAGACCATGACGTCCGCGTCGGCGCGCAGGCCGGACACGTCGTAGGTGCCGCGCACGGTGACGTCCTTGGCGGCGAGCTGGGCGAAGAGCTCGTCCACCTCGGCGGCCAGGGCGGCACGGTCCTCGGGCAGCTCGCCCTTGAGCTTGAACACCGACCACATGGTGTAGCGGATGACCTGGTTGAGGTCGCGGGCCTTCTTCTTCACGGGCTGCTGTTCAGTGCTCTCAGTCATGTCCTCATTGTCCCTTCCGGGGCCCCGGCGCCGTCCGCCGGGGTCAACAAGTCGTTGACGGCGCGGCGGGCACTGCCGATGCAGGCAGGGATGCCCACGCCGTCGTAGGCGGCGCCGCAGACCGCCAGCCGGCCGGCCTGCGCGACCAGCCGGCGGACCCGGGCCGTCCGGTCCAGGTGGCCCACCGGGTACTGCGGCAGGCCGGCCCGCCAGCGGGTGACCGCGGTGGCGAACGGCGCGGCGCGCAGCCCGGTCGCCCGTTCCAGGTCGGCCAGCGAGCGGGCGACGAGCTCCTCGTCCGGCAGGTCGAGGGCGGCCTCCTCGCGGTGCCGGCCGAGCGAGGTGCGCAGCAGGAAGGCCCCGGGGGCGGCGCGGTCCAGCCAGCCCCACTTGTAGGAGGAGAAGGTCGAGGCCTTGATCGCCCGGCCGTCCACGGGCGGGACCAGGAAGCCGCTGCCGTACGGGAGGGCGGCCGCGTCGGTGCGCTCGAAGGCCATGGTGACCAGGGCCATCCCGGCGTACTCGACGGCGTCCAGCTCGGCCGCGGCGGCGGGGACGTCGGGGCGCAGCAGCGCGGCCGCCTGCGGGGCGGGCACGGCCAGCACCACGGCGTCGGCGTGCAGCAGCTCGCCGC
>NZ_JBEYFP010000323.1:0-6626 GCF_040634455.1 Kitasatospora sp. NPDC007106 | reverse complement strand
CTGGACACCGGCGTTGGCGATCACGACGTCGAGTCCGCCGAGCCGGGCGGCGGCCTGCTCCACCACGCGGGCGGCGGCGCCGGGTTCGGCCAGGTCGGCGGTGAAGGCGAGGTCGGTGCCGGGCGGCACGGTGCGGCCGCAGGTGGCGACGGTGGCGCCGCGGGCGGTCAGTGCGCCGGCGAGGGCCCGGCCGACTCCGCTGGTGCCACCGGTGACGAGGATGCGCGTGGTGCTGAGGTCCATGGCCGCCATGCTGCCGCCGGACCACGGCGCGCCGCTTGTACGATCGCGCCATGCCCAGCCGCCCCGTCGAACCCGGCCGCACCGTGCATCCGGCGATGACCGCGGCGGTGCTGGCCTCGCTCGGCGACCGGTCCGCCTCCGGGCGGACGGCGGAGCGGGTGGCGGAGCTGCTGGCGGCCGGGCGGGCCGCGCCGGAGCGGCTGCATGCGCTGCTGGTGGGCGAGTTGTGGGCCTCCGCGGGCGGGCCCGGTCTGCAGGAGGCCGCGGACCGGCTGCTGGCGGTGTTCGGGACGCCGCGGCGGGCGGCGGGGCCGGAGTCGCTGGCGGAGGCGGCCGGACGGCTGGAGGCCTGGCTGCACCTGGGGCACCGGACGGCGCTGGTGGCGGGGCCGGGCTTTCTGGCGGTCAGTCACCGTGCCCGTCTGGGTGGGGAGCCGGCGGGGGCGGAGTCGCTGTTCGTCCGGGCGGTGCAGGGTGCTGCGGCTCGGGCCCGGGTGGGGCGGCGGGTCCGGGTGCGCGGTGGGAGCCGCGCGGCGGACTGGCGGCTGGAGTGGGACGGCGCGGAGCCGGCCGCGACGGCGGTGGAGCGGTTGCGGGCGGCGGTGCGGCGGGATCCGGCCGCCGGGTGGCGGCTGTCGGTGGCGGCGGGCGCGCTGCAGCTCTCGCCGCGGACGCTGCAGCGTGAACTGGCCCGCGGCGGGAGCACGTTCCAGGCGGAGGTGCTGGGTGTCCGGCTGGACGTGGCCGGGCAGTTGGTCCGCCGGACGGCCCTGCCGCTGGCCCAGGTCGCGGCCATGGCGGGCTTCACCGACCACGCCCACCTGACCCACCGGTTCGCCGCCCGCCACGGCCGCACCCCGTCCGCCTTCCGACTCGCCCCTGAGCCGGACCTGACGGCGTTCGGGTGAGTGTGCCGCCGGGCGGGCGGTGGCGCGCCGGACTCAGCCGACCGGGCTGCTGTCGCGACCGGCCGGCCCGACGGCGCCGAGGGCTGCGGTGATCCTGCGCGCGATGTCCGCCAGGACGGGGGCGGGTCGAGCCTCGTGGACCCGGCCGGCTTCGAGGGCGAGGAGGACGGTGTCGCGGAAGTTGTCGGCCTCTGCGGGATCCTGCCGGTCGAGCAGCGCCATGGCTGCGGTGAGGGCCGGCAGCACCTGGTCGGCGAGTTCGGCCACGGACGTGCCGTGCAGGGCCACGCCCTTGCCCTTCGCGGCAAGGACGTGTCCGACCGGCCCGGTCGCGGAGGCCAGGGCGATCGATCCGGCGGCGGCGATCCTGTGGGGGGAGCCGGTGGCGCCGGCGGCGGCCATCAGCTCGACGGCACCGTACGCGGCGGTCCGCAGGGTGGTCCTGTCCTCGTCGGTCAGGGTGAGGGACATCGTGTGTGCTCCTTCGTCTCCGGCGGGGAAGTCCTGTACGACTGCCTGCCGGGTCGGTGTCAGTAGTCGACGGCCTGGTAGACGGTGGTCCAGAAGTCGTGGATGAGGTGGGCGGCGTTGGGGACGGACAGGCCGACCTGGGTGAGCAGGATCCCGGTGACCCCGTACTCCGGGTCGGCGTAGGTCGAGGTGCCGCTTCCGCCGTCCCAACCGAACTGTCCGACCGGCGCGTAGTCGCCGCGGTAGGTGCGCACCGCCATGCCGAGGCCCCAACCGCCGTGCTGTCCCTGGCCGAAGGACAGGTGCACGTTGTCGAGGGCCATGGCGGTACGCGCGGCGTTCTGCTCGGGCGTGAGGCGGTTGGTCGTCATCAGGTCGACCGCGGGCCGGGACAGGATCCGCTCGTCCTCGTGGAGGCCGCCGTTCAGCAGCATCCGGAAGTAGGCGTGGTAGTCGTCGGCGGTGGAGACCAGGCCGCCACCGCCGCCCGGGAACGCCGGGGGCTTGCTCCAGCGTCCGTCCGTCGCCTCGTCCCACACCGTGAACCCGCCCGTCCGCGGGTCGGGGGCGTAGAGGGTGGGCAGGCGGCCGGTCCTGTCGGCGGGCACGTGGAAGCCGGTGTCCGTCATACCCAGCGGGTCGAGGACGCGCTCGCGCAGGAAGGTCTCGAACGGCAGGCCGGTGACCCTGGCGACGAGCACGCCGAGCAGGTCGCTGCCGATGTGGTACTGCCAGCGCTCGCCCGGCTGGTGCATCAGCGGGAGCGTGCCGAGGCGGCGCATCCATTCGTCCGGCTCGGGCATCGGGGTCGGCAGGTCGGGGGTGAGCCCCTGCTCGAAGACGGCGTTCATGATCGGCGTGCCGAGCGACGTCATATCCATGCCGAGGCCGAAGGTGCAGGTGAGCACGTCCCGTACGGTGATCGGCCGGCGCGCCGGCACGGTGTCGTCCAGCGGGCCGTCGATCCGCTTCAGCACCTGCCGGTCGGCCAGCTCCGGCAGCCACTGCTCCACCGGGTCGTCCGGGCGCAGCCGGCACTCGTCCAGCAGGACCACGGCCGCAGCCATGGTGACCGGCTTGGAGGTGGAGGCCATCCGGAAGACCGTGTCCCGGCGCATCGGCGCGCCGCCGCCGTGGTGCATCGCCCCGAGCGCCTCGACGTGCGTCTCCTCGCCTCGGCTCACCAGCGCGACGACGCCGGGTATACGCCCCGACTCGACGTGCCGCGCGAGCACGTCGCGCACCCTCTGCAGTCCCGTCTTCGAGAAGCCGGTCGTACGCGTTCCCATCACGGGTCTCCTTGCGTTCGGTGGTCGATCTGCGGCGCGCCGCGGGGGACCGGCACCCGGCCGGGTCACCGCCTCTCGGACACCGGCCCTCAGCCTGGCGGGCGCCCCTGGGGACGAACAACGGCGAAGTCGGCAAGGCTGCGTTGCCCGGCCGGTCATCGATGCGCGTTGTGTCAACGCAGCATTGACCGCTAGGTTCATGATCAGGAGGCGGCATGGAACTGCGCGACATCGAGATCTTCCTGGCGCTGGCCGAGGAACTGCACTTCGGGCGCACCGCCGAGCGGCTGCACATCACCCCGTCCCGGGTCAGCCATGCCATCAAGAAGCAGGAACGGCGCATCGGCGCGCCGCTGTTCGAACGCACCTCCCGCACCGTCCGCCTCACCGCGCTCGGCCAACAGCTGTGCGACGACCTGCTGCCCGCCCGGCTGCAGATCCAGCAGGCCATCGACCGGGCCGTCGCCGGGGCGCGCGGCATCACCGGTCCGCTGCGCGTCGGCTACTCGACTCCCTGGTGCGCCGATCTGGTCCTCCGCGCGGCCGAGGTCCTCCGCAGCCGGCACGCCGGGTGCACCGTGCAGATCCTCGAGATCCAGTTCGACGACCCGCTCGGCCCGCTGCGGCGCGGCGAGCTCGACGTGCAGGTGAGCGAGTTCCCCGTACGCGAGCCCGGCATCACCAGCGGACCCGTGCTGCTGTCCGAGCCGCGGGCGCTGATGGTCCCGGCCGGCCACGCGTTGGCCCGGCGCAGCAGCGTGTCACTGGAGGACCTGGCCGCCGCCCCGCTGATCACCCCGCGGGGCACCTTCCCGAAATCCCTGCTGGACTTCCACCTGCCCACCCATACCCCGTCGGGGCGTCCCGTCCCCCGAGGACCCGTGTACACGTTCTGGCCCGAGACCACCGCCATGGTCGCCGCGGGTCTCGGAGTGTCGGTCGTGGCCGTGCGCGCCGCGCAGTACCACGACCGGCCCGGCATCGCGTTCGTTCCCTTCCGTGACGGGCCGGCCCTCGACTACGGCGTGCTGTGGCCGAGCAACGGGCCGTCGGCCGCCGTCACGGCTCTCGTCGACCTGATGTGCGAACTCGCCGACGAGAAGCCCTGACCCGAGCCCGTCGCGTGATCCGCCGGACAGAACCCGACCGTCCGTCAGGCCGGTCGCTGCCGCACGGTCAGCTCGATGCGCCGCCGGGCCGCTCCGTGCGGAGCATGGAGAAGATCACCTGATCGTGCCACCGGCCGCCGCGCCACTGCGCGGAGCGCAGCACGCCCTCCCGGACGAAACCCGCTTTCTCCAGGGCGCGCTGCTCGGCGAGGTTGGCGCAGTCCGTCCATGCCTGGAGCCGTTCGGCCCTGGTGTGGTCGAAGAGGTAGTCGGCCAGCAGCTGTTGGGCCCGGGTGCCCGTGCCGCGGCCGTGCGCGGCGGGCACCAGCCCGATCGCCAGGGTCCAGCAGGTGGAGGTGGCGGGCCGTCCCCACGTGCCGGCGAACCACTCGACCCGGCCCACCGTCCGGCCGGCCTCCGCGACGGAGAGCACGCCGCCGTCGGGGCCGAGCAGGCCGTTCTCCGCGAACTGCCGGCGCAGACCGGCCGGTGAGCCGAAGCCGAACCACTGGTACGGGCCCGTCCCCTCCGGCCCGTTGAACTCGCTCTCGAACAGGTCGAGATCGTCGGCGGTCACCGGGCGCAGGGTGATCTCCTCGGGCATGGAACGGCTCCTGATCCTCTCGGCCACGGGGTTCGACCCCAGGTGGCCGGCACGGGCAACGCCCCCGACTCTTCCACACGCGGGTCCGCGCCTCTCGTGACTGTCCCTCACAAGTCGTTCCGTGGGCGGTCTTTACGGGAACTGTCCTGGACATGTAAAACAACGTACTCCGGCGGCACCCTCCCGCCGTGCCCCCTCTCAGGTTCAGCGCCAACGCTCCCCGGGCGCCGTGCACACCCCTCGCGGTGCCCGTACCTCCCCACACTCCGAGGAGCACGATGCGCATTCCCCGCAGCACTGCCGTGGCCACCGCCGTCGCCGTCGTGGCGGGTGCACTGGTGTCCGTCGCCTCGCCGGCGGCGGGTGCGACCGACCGTCCGACGCCGGGGCCGCAGGCGGCCGCGGTGGCCCGGGCCGAGGCCGCGATGGCCTCGCACGCCGCCCAACTCGGCGTCACCGAACGCCAGTCCAGCTCCGTCCGGGACGTCGTCACGGATGCCGACGGCAGCCGGCACGTCCGGTTCGACCGCAGCTACGCCGGCCTGCCGGTGCTCGGCGGCGACCTGGTGGTGCACCTGGGCCCGGACGGCTCCTACCGCGGCGCGGACCGGGCGGCGAGCACCGACCTGGCGGTGCCGTCGACCACGCCGTCCGTCCCGAAGGAGGCCGCGGCCGCGCAGGCGAACGGCGAGCTCGTCCGTGCCGTGCCCGGCCGGACCACCGTCCAGCAGGGCGCGCAGCCGCAGTTGGTGGTGGACGCCCGCTCCGGGAAGCCGCGGCTGGCCTGGCAGACCACCGCCTCCGGCACCGACTACCTGGGCAACCCGGTGGCGCGGACGGTGCTGACCGACGCCCGCACGGGCGCCCGGATCGACGCCTGGGACGGCCTGGAGACGGCCGCCGGCGACGGCGCCTCGCTGTACGGCGGGACGGTGCCGCTGGAGACGACCGCCTCCGGCAGCACCTTCCAGCTGAAGGACCCGACCCGCGGCAACACCTACACCGGCGACGCGGCCAACAAGACCGACCTGTGCTTCGGTTCGATCTGCTTCAGCCGGGCGCCCGCCACGCTGTTCACCGACGCGGACAACCACTGGGGCACCGGCGCCAACACCGACCGGGCGACCGCCGCCGTCGACGCGCAGTACGGCACCAACACCACCTGGGACTACTACAAGAACGTGCACGGCCGCTCCGGCATCGCCGGCGACGGCAAGGGCTCGTACAACCGGGTGCACTACGGCAGCAACTACAACAACGCCTTCTGGCAGGACAGCTGCTTCTGCATGACGTACGGCGACGGCGACGGCTCGACCTTCGGACCGCTGGTGTCGCTGGACGTGGCCGGGCACGAGATGTCGCACGGCGTCACCTCGCGCAGTGCGAAGCTCAACTACTCGGGCGAGTCCGGCGGGTTGAACGAGGCGACCTCGGACATCATGGGCACGCTGGTCGAGTGGTACGCGGCCAACGCGTCCGACCCGGGCGACTACCTGATCGGCGAGGAGATCGTGCAGCCCGGCTTCGGCAAGCCCGCGCTGCGCTTCATGGACCAGCCCTCCAGGGACACCAAGTCGGCGGACTGCTGGAGTTCGAGCGTCGGCAACCTCGACGTGCACTACTCCTCGGGCGTGGCCAACCACTTCGCGTACCTGCTGGCCGAGGGCAGCGGCGCGAAGGTGGTCAACGGAGTCTCGTACAACAGCCCGACCTGCAACGGGTCGACGGTCGGCGGGATCGGCCGGGACGCCCTGGGCAAGGTCTGGTACCGGGCGCTGACCGTCTACATGACGTCCACCACCAACTACTCCGGTGCCCGGACGGCCACCCTCAAGGCCGCGACCGACCTGTTCGGCGCCGGCAGCGCCGAGTACGCGGCGGTCGCCGCCGCCTGGTCGGCGGTCAACGTGAGCTGAGCACCGGCGAGGAGATCTACCGGCTCGCGCCCGCCATGCTGATCGCGACCGTGGACAAGCTCGCCCAGCTGCCGTGGAACGGATAC
>NZ_JBEYFP010000322.1:0-6629 GCF_040634455.1 Kitasatospora sp. NPDC007106 | reverse complement strand
CCAGCGAGGTCACCCCGCCGGCCGCCAGCGCCGCCCGGTAACGGTCCGTCAGCATCGCCAGCTCCAGCCCGGCCACCGGCGACCCCGGCGGGGCCGCGTCCCGCACCGCCGCCACGAAGTCCAGCACCTGCCCGTGCGAACCGCACTCCTCCGGCGACAGGTAGCGCAGCATCTCCAGGTGCGCGACCCGGTTCCAGGCGTCCCGCGCACCGATCTCCCGGCACAGCGGGTACATCTCCTGCTCCGGACGCCGCAGCAACCGGTGCACCGCCAGCAGCGCCACCCACGGCGCCGGGTCGTCCGGGCGCATCTCGGCCGCCCGGCGGCACCGGTCCACCGTGCCCTGCGGATCCTCCAGCGCCCCCGCCAGCCGGGCCTGCGCCACGTCCACCCAGGCGTGCAGCACCAGCGCGTCCGCCTCCTGCGGCCGCTGCCGCCGCCACACCCGCGCCAGCGCCGGGGACGCCACCTGGGCCAGCACCGCCAGCCGGTGCGTACGGCGGTCCCAGTCCCGGCCGGCGTCCCGCAGCACCTGCTCCACCAACCCCGCCGACAGGTCCAGCTGGCCCTGCAACTGCGGCCCGGACAGCTGCCGCCGGACCCGGCCGAGTTCGGCGTCGTCGAGCTCAGGAGCCAAGCGCGGTGCGGTACTTCGGCGTCGTCCAAAGATCGGCATGCCCCCGGAGGCTAGCGAAAGGGGCACCCCGCCCACAAAAGCCCGGCGGCACCCCGCGGGCCGCTCCGTGCCACGCCCGGCTGCTCGGTGTACGCCCTGATCAGGGGCGGTGCGCGGCCCGTCCGACGGGCTGCCCGCCCACCGGGGGCTACCGGGCGGTATGGTCGGGCTCGGAGACCGACCACGAGGGGAACGGGGAAGCGGCATGGACTTCCGGACGGACATCCTGGGCGAGCCGTACGAGGCCGTCGAGCTGCCGCTCGCCGACGACGAGGAGGGCGCCGTCAGCGCGACCCTGGTGCGCCGCCTGGTGCCCGGGTCGACGCGCGCCGTGCTCTACGTGCACGGCTACGTCGACTACTTCTTCCAGACCCACCTCGCCGACCACTACACCGCGGCCGGCTACTCCTTCTACGCCCTCGACCTGCGCAAGTACGGCCGGTCGCTGCGCCCCCACCAGTCGCCCAACTTCGTCCGCGACCTCGGCGCCTACGACGAGGAGCTCGACGAGGCGGTGCGCGTGATCCGCGAGGTCGACGGCCACACCCAGCTGCTCGTCAACGGCCACTCCACCGGCGGCCTGGTCACCGCGCTCTGGGCCGACCGCCGCGCCGGCCGCGGCCTGGTCGACGCGCTCTTCCTCAACAGCCCGTTCCTCTCCATGCCCGCCGCGGCCGCCGTCCGCACCCTCGGCGCCCCCGCCGTCGAGGCCCTCGGCCGGGTCGCCGGCCTGCGCAAGCTGCCCGCCCCGCTCAACCCGCACTACGTGCACAGCCTGCACCGCGCCCACAAGGGCAGCTGGGAGTTCGACCTCTCCCTCAAGCCCGCCGAGGGTTTCCCGCTCTACGCCGGCTGGCTCGCCGCCATCCAGCGCGGCCACCGCGCCGTCCGCCGCGGCCTCGCCGTCGACTGCCCCGTCCTGCTGATGGCCTCCACCGCCTCCACCGTCACCAACCGCTGGGACGACGCCCTGCGCACCACCGACGGCGTGCTGCGCGCCGACGACATCGCCGCGCTCGGCCCCCGCCTCGGCCGCAACGTCACCGTCCTGCGGATCGAGGGCGGCGTGCACGACCTCGTCCTCTCCGGCGAGCAGGCCCGCGACCAGGTCTTCACCGAACTCGACCGCTGGCTCGCCGCCTACCTGCCCGCGCCGGTCGCCGCCGCATGACCCACCACGAGCAGCCGGGCCAGCCCGAGGACGAACCGCTCCCCGTCCACCGGGAGACCGCCCTCGGCACCGCCCGGCTCCTGCCCGACATCGACCGGCCGCAGGCCTGGCTGCTCACCCTCGACGGCACCCCGCAGTCCTACGTCGACCTCGCCGACCCCACCCACCTCGAATTCGAGTACACCCGGCGGATCGGCCACCTCGCCGACACGATCGCCCCCGCCGGGCAGCCGCTCGACGCCCTCCACCTCGGCGGCGGCGCGCTCACCCTGCCCCGCTACCTCGCCGCCACCCGCCCCGGCTCCCGGCAGCACGTCGTCGAGGCCGACGGCCCGCTCGTCGACCTCGTCGCCGACCGCCTGCCCTGGCCGGACGGCATCCGGGTGACCGTCGGCGACGCCCGCACCGCCCTCGCCGCCGCCCCGCCCGGCGCCGCCGACCTCGTCGTCGCCGACGTCTTCCACGGCTCCCGCACCCCCGCCCACCTCACCTCCGTCGAGTTCGTCGCCCTCGCCGCCGCGGCCCTGCGCCCCGGCGGCTGCTACGCCGCCAACCTCGCCGACGGCCCGCCGCTCGCCTTCGCCGCCGCCCAGGCCGCGACCCTGCGCGCCGTCTTCCCGCACACCTGCCTCGCCGCCGGACCCGCCGTGCTCCGCGGCCGCCGTTACGGCAACGTCCTGCTGATCGGCTCCACCGCCCCGCTGCCCACCGCCGAACTCGCCCGGCGCCTCGCCGGCGACCCCTTCCCCGCCCGGCTCGCCGACGGCCCCGACCTGGACGCCCTCACCGGCACCGCCCGCCCCGTCCACGACACCCACGCCGTCGACTCCCCGCCACCCCCCGACGGCGCCTTCAGCGTCGGCTGACCACCGGCCGCCGCCCCGACCCCGCCGCCCGCCCACGGCGCGTTCAGCGCCGGACGGACCACCGGGCGGGGCAGAATGCCAAGCCGGGCCCGGCGACCGCCGCCGGACCGCCGGAGGGAGCCGCACGATGACGGGCCAGCAGCCGCAGAAGATCGGCGCCGCCCTGGGCGCGGTCCCCGAGACCGCCCTGTGGACGCTCTACCACCGGGCCGTCGAGGCCCGCCGGTGGGACACCGTGCTGCCCGACCCGCGGGCCGTCGAACTCGTCGAACGGATCGACTACCCCTTCGAGGAGCGCTTCGGCCCCGACGGCGGCGTCATCGGCCAGATCCAGGCCCTGCGGGTCCGCGCCTTCGACCGCGAGGTCGCCGACTTCCTCGTCCGCTGCCCCCGCGGCACCGTCGTCTGCCTCGGCGAGGGCCTGGAGACCCAGTACTGGCGGGTCGACAACGGCCGCGCCCAGTGGCTCTCCGTCGACCTGCCCGAGGCCGTCGCCCTGCGCGAACGCCTGCTGCCCCCCGCACCCCGGCAGCGGCTGCTCGCCTGCTCCGCCACCGACCCGGCCTGGACCGACGAGGTCGACCCCACCCACGGCGTGCTCATCACCGCCCAGGGCCTCCTGATGTACCTGCGGCCCACCGAGGTCCGCGACCTCATCGCCCGCTGCGCCGAACGCTTCCCCGACGGCACCTTCGTCTTCGACGCCGTACCCCGCTGGTTCAGCCGCGCCGCCTCGCAGGGCAAGCTCCACGACCGCGGCTACACCGCCCCGCCGATGCCCTGGGGCATGGACGCCGACGAGCAGTGGAAGCTCGCCACCGCACACCCCGCGGTCGCCGAGATCCGCGACGTGCTGCCGACCGGCGGCCGCGGCCCGGTCGGCGCACTGCTGCCCTACGCGGCCCGGCTGCCCGTCCTGGGCGCGTTCAGGCCGTCGGTGGTGGCACTGCGCTTCTCCGCGCGGGCCGGCCGTGGCGGGGCCGCGGGAACTGCCGTCCGATGATCGGCGTATAAGGTAAAGGCCGGGTCAACCCGTTACCCTGCCCTGAGGGCGCCGGGCGCGCCCGCGGCCCAGCCAGTCCGGCCGAGACGCGGTCTCGTCCCGCCACGGAGGTACCCGCCTTGCACATCGACCAGTGGATCGAGAGCGTCCCGCCGACCTCGGTGTACGCCCTCGTCGCCCTGATCATCGGCCTGGAGAGCCTGGGCATCCCGCTGCCCGGCGAGATCGCGCTCGTCTCGGCCTCGCTGCTGTCGGCCCGCGGCGTGGTCAGCCCCTGGTGGGTGGCGGCCTGCGCGATCGCCGGCGCGGTGATCGGCGACTCCATCGGGTACTCCATCGGCCGCCGCGGCGGCAAACCGCTGTTCGAGAAGCTCGGCCGGCGCTTCCCCAAGCACTTCGGGCCCGACCACCTCGCCACCGCCGAACGCTCCTTCCAGAAGTGGGGCATGTGGGCGGTCTTCTTCGGCCGGTTCATCGCCCTGCTGCGGATCTTCGCCGGCCCGCTCGCGGGCGCCCTGCGGATGCCGTACTGGAAGTTCCTGATCGCCAACGTGCTCGGCGGCATCGCCTGGGCCGGCGGCACCACCCTGCTGATCTACCAGGTCGGCAAGGTCGCCGAGCACTGGCTGAAGAGCTTCTCCTGGGCCGGCCTCGTGGTGGCCGCCCTCGCCGGCGCCGGCTCCGCCTGGCTGGTCAAGCGCAGGGCCGCCAAGGCCCGGGCCGAACACCCCGAGCAGTCCGGCGGCAAGAGCCTCCCCGAGGGCGCCACCGGCACGCCCGCACCCGCCGCCCTGGCCGCCGGGAACCCGGCCCCGGTGACCGCCGCCGCGGCCGAGCCCGCCGCCGACTGACCGTCAGCTCCGTCGGCTAGGCTCGGCACGCGTACACCGACGACGGACCGGGAGACGGCGTGAGCCAGCAGCAGTGGACAGCGGTCGACGACTACTTCACCGACGTCCTGATCGGCGACGACCCGGTGCTGGACGCGGCCCAGCAGGCCGCCGACAAGGCCGGACTGCCCCGGATCGCCGTCTCCGCACCCCAGGGCAAGCAGCTCCAGCTGCTCGCCGAGACGCTCGGCGCCCGCCGCATCCTGGAGGTCGGCACCCTCGGCGGATACAGTGCCATCTGGATGGCCCGCGCCCTGCCCGCCGGCGGCCGGCTCGTCACCCTGGAGATCGACCCGGTGCACGCCGAGGTCGCCCGCGACAACCTCGCGAACGCCGGGTTCGCGGAGGTCGCCGAGGTCCGCCTCGGCCCCGCCGCGGACACCCTGCAGCAGCTCGCCGACGAGGGCACCGACCCCTTCGACCTGGTCTTCATCGACGCCGACAAGCCCGGCAACCCGGTCTACTTCGCCTGGGCGCTGCGCCTCACCCGGCCCGGCTCGCTGATCGTCGTCGACAACACCGTCCGAGGCGGCAAGGTCGCCGAGGCCGACTCCACCGACCCCGCCGTGCTCGGCGTCCGCCGCCTCCACGACGCGATCGCCGCCGAGCCGCGGGTCTCCGCCACCTCGATCCAGACCGTCGGCTCCAAGGGCTACGACGGCTTCACCCTGATCCGCGTCCGGGCCTGACCGCCCCGGCCCGGCGAGCGACCCACACACCGAGAAAGCACAGGGAACACCATGCGGATAGGACTGCTCGGCACCGGCCCCTGGGCGCGCGGCGTGCACGCACCCGCACTGGCCGGCCACCCCGGCGTCGAGTTCGCCGGCGTGTGGGGCCGCCGGCCCGAGGCCGCCGCCGAGATCGCCGCCGAGCACGGCGTCCCGGCCTACGAGGACGCCGACAAGCTGATCGCCGACGTCGACGCGATCGCCGTCGCGCTCGCCCCGCAGGCCCAGGCCGAGCTGGCGCTGCGCGCCGCCGAGGCCGGCCGGCACCTGCTGCTGGACAAGCCCGTCGCGCTCACCGTGCCGCAGGCCCGACGGATCGCCGACACCGTCGCCGCCGGCCGGCTCGCCTCGGTCGTCTTCTTCACGCTCCGGTTCGGCGGCGAACGCGTCGGGTGGCTCGCCGAGCAGGCCGCCCGGGACGGCTGGTTCACCGCCCGCTGCGACTGGCTCGGCGCCGTCTTCACCACCGACAGCCCCTACGCCGCCTCACCCTGGCGGCGCGAGAAGGGCGCCCTGTGGGACATCGGCCCGCACGCCCTGTCACTGCTGCTGCCCGTCCTCGGCGACGCCGCCACCGTGACCGCGGCCGCCGGGCCCGCCGACACCGTGCACCTGGTGATCGGGCACGCCGGCGGCGCGTCCAGCAGCACGACGGTCAGCCTCACCGCACCCCCGCAGGCCGCCGGCGTGGCGCTCGAACTGCGCGGCGAGGCCGGCGTGCACCGCCTCCCCGAGGCGGGCGTCCCGCCCGTGGAGGCCTTCGGCCACGCCGTCGACGGACTGCTCGCCGCCGCGCGGAGCGGCACGCCGCACCCCTGCGACGCAGCCTTCGGCCTGCGCGTGGTCGAGATCCTCGCCGCAGCCGAACAGTCCCTCACCGAGCGCGCCACCGTCCCGCTGCAGCCCCTCCCCGCCTCCCCGTAGCCCCCGATCACCGAGGCCTGACCTCGGGCGCTGCGTTGATGCACCATCGGGATGTGCTCGGGAGCGACCGCGCCCCCGGCCGCGCGCGCCCACCCGCCGTCGGGGCACCACCCGCGCACCCCGACGCCCTTTCCGTGCGCACACCCCCGCATGGCACGATGGCAGGGACCAGCCCGCCGCCGACCCCGGAGCAGCCCGTGCAGCCCGAACCCGCCTTCCGCGCCGCCGGACCGGCCGACGTACCCGCCGTCGTCGCCCTGGTCGAGTCCGCCTACCGCGGGGAGGCCAGCCGGGCCGGCTGGACCACCGAGGCCGACCTGCTCGACGGGCAGCGCACCGACGAGGCCGGCGTCGCCGAGGTCGTCGCC
>NZ_JBEYFP010000321.1:0-6633 GCF_040634455.1 Kitasatospora sp. NPDC007106 | reverse complement strand
ACCGGGTCGGCGCCGCCGCGCCCACCACCGCGGCCCGCGCCCTCGCCACCCTGGACCGGCTCTCCGGCGGACGGGCGGCCGCCCACGTGATCGTCGGCTCCAGCGACCTGGACGTCGCCCGCGACGGCGACCTGCTCGGCAAGGCGGACCGCTACCGCCGGGCCGGCGAGTACCTGGAGGTGTTCCGGCGCTACCTCGCGGCCGACGAGGACATCGACCACGACGGCGAGTTCTACCGGGTGCACGGCGCCAGGCCGGGGCTGCGCCCCGACCCGGGAGGCGACCTGCTCTCCTTCGGCGGCTCCGCCCCGGAGGGCGTCGCCCTGGCCGCCCGGTACGCCGACGTGTACGCGGTGAGCCCGCTGCCGCTGCCGGACACCCGCCGCAGGATCGCCGAGGTCCGGGCCGCCGCGGCCGCGCACGGCCGCACCCTGCGGATCTGGCGGCACGTCACCGTCGTCCTCGACGACACCGACGAGGCCGCCCGGGAGCGCGTCCGACGGCTGCGGCGCGACGCCCTGCGGCTCACCGCGGGCCCCGGCGCCCACGGCTTCGCCGAGGCCGTCCAGCTCGACCGGGACCGCGAACGCGGCCGCGCCGACCCGCGGCGGGCCGGCAGTGACGGTGCCGACCAGGTCGCCGCCTACGTCCGCCGCTCGCTCGCCGCCACGTACACCGGATCGCCGGACACCGTCGCCGACCGCATCGGCCTGCTCCGTTCGGCCGGCGTGGACATCGTCCAGCTCGACCTGCCCGCCGAGACCGACCACGACCGCGGACTGCGCCGCGCCCTCGTCGCCCGCCTCCGCCACGGCGTCCGGATCCCGGCCGCCCGACGCGGCTGGTGACCGGCCCGCCACCGGAAGGAACCCCCGTGACCAGCACCGCGTACGACCCGGCCGGGCGGATCGTCGTCAGCGGCTCCATCGCCACCGACCACCTGATGGAGTTCCCCGGGTCGATCGCCGAACAGCTGCTGCCCGACCGGCTGGACCGGGTCTCGCTCTCCTTCCTGGTCGGCGGGCTGGAGGTGCGCCGCGGAGGCGTGGGCGCCAACATCGCCGTCGGCCTCGGCCGGCTCGGGCTGGCCCCGGTGCTGGTCGGCGCCGCCGGGGCCGACCACGCCGAGTACGACGCCTGGCTGCGCGCCAACGGCGTCGACACCACCGGGGTGCTGACCGTGCCGGAGCTGTTCACCGCCCGCTTCCTGTGCACCACCGACCGGGAGCAGAACCAGATCGCCTCCTTCTACCCGGGCGCGATGGCCCGCGCTGCGGAGATCGACCTCGCGGGGGTGCTGGCCCGTACCGGACCGGCGCGGCTGGTCCTGGTCGGCCCGGACGATCCCGCGGCCATGCGGCGCCGTACCGAGGAGTGCCGCCGGGCCGGGATCCCGTTCGCC
The DNA here is from genome assembly GCF_040634455.1 of Kitasatospora sp. NPDC007106. Classification (NCBI taxonomy): domain Bacteria; kingdom Bacillati; phylum Actinomycetota; class Actinomycetes; order Kitasatosporales; family Streptomycetaceae; genus Kitasatospora; species Kitasatospora sp. NPDC007106. Next base: position 5,231 of record NZ_JBEYFP010000321.1, on the reverse strand, counting down.
GCGGACCCGTCCCAGCAGCTCGCCCGGCTCGACGGCGAGGAGATCGCACAGCTCGTCGGCGGTGCCGAGCTGCTGTTCACCAACGCGTACGAGCGGGAACTGCTGCTCCGCAAGACCGGGCTGACGGCGGAGCAGGTGCTCGGGCGGGTCGGCAGCTGGATCACCACGCTCGGCGCCGACGGCGTCCGGATCGAGCGCCGCGGCGCACCGCCCGTGCACACCGCCCCGCCGCCCGAGCGGGCCCTGGCCGACCCGACCGGCGTCGGAGACGCCTTCCGGGCCGGGTTCCTGGCCGGGACGGTCTGGCGGCTGCCCGTGCTCGCCGCGGCCCGGGTCGGCTGCCTGCTGGCCACCCTGGCCCTGGAGGCGGTCGGCACCCAGGAGTACCGCTTCGACCCGGCGGACTTCCTGCACCGGCTCGCCGAGGCCTACGGGCCCGCGGCGGCCGCGGCCGTCCGGCCGCACCTGCCGGCCCGTTCCGGTATACGCTCGAAAGGTAATCCAGCGCCCGCCGGTCCTTCCTCGAACAGCTCGACCGCAGCGGCCGGAACATGACTCTGTCGCTCGAGGTTGTGCCCGCTCCCGGCGCACGTCGCGACCCGTCGGATTCCGCGAGTCCACTGAGCCGAGACCAATTGCCATGGACCTCAACACCATCACCGAAGTCGTGCGGCGACCTGCCGACCTGCCGGGTGCGGACTGGCGCGAGGGCGACGCCTGGCTCGCCGGCGGGACCTGGCTGTACTCCGTGGAGCAGCCGCACCTCGACCGCCTGATCGACCTGACGTCGTTACGCTGGGAGCCGCTCGTCCCGAGCGACACCGGTCTCGCGATCGGCGCCACGTGCACCGTCCGTGACCTCCACGCCTTCGAGCCGCCCGGCGAGTGGACGGCCGGCCACCTCCTGGCGACGAGCTGCGAGGCGTTCCTGTCCTCGTTCAAGGTCTGGAACTCGGCGACCGTCGGCGGCAACATCTGCATGTCGCTGCCGGCCGGCCCGATGATCACCCTGACCGTCGCCCTGGAGGCGACGTACGAACTGTGGGCCACCGACGGGTCGGTGCGCACCGTCGACGCCCACGACTTCGTCACCGGCGACAACCGGAACGTCCTCGCGCCCGGGGAGATCCTGCGGCGCATCGACATCCCGGCGCGCGCCCTGCGCAAACGCACCGCGCACCGCCGCTTCTCGCTGACCCGCCTCGGCCGCTCGACGGTTTTCCTCGTCGGCACCCGGACGCCGGGCACGAGCGACCTGCTGCTCACCGTGACCGCCGGCACCACGCGGCCCGTGCGCCTGGCCTTCGACACGATGCCCGACGCCGACGCGCTGCGGCGCGCCGTCGACGCGATCCCCGACGGCGTCTGGTTCGCGGACCCCAACGGGACCCCCGAGCACCGCCGCCACCTGACCCAGCACTTCGCCGAAGAGATTCGCCGCGAACTCACAGCCGGGGGTCCGGCATGACCTACATCGTGAACGGCAGGGGCTTCGACGAGGAACCGGCCCCCGGCCAGTGCCTGCGCACCTTCCTGCGGCAACTCGGCCACCACGGCGTCAAGAAGGGCTGCGACGCGGGCGACTGCGGCGCCTGCACGGTGTGGGTGGACGGCACTCCGGTGCACAGCTGCATCACCCCCGCCTTCCGTGCGGAGGGCCGCGAGGTGACGACGATCGAGGGCCTCGGGTCACCGGGGAACCTGCACCCGATGCAGCGCCGGTTCCGCGACGCGCCGGGCTTCCAGTGCGGCTTCTGCACCGCAGGGATGATCATGACCTCGGCCACCTTCACCGAGGCTCAGAAGGAGGACCTGCCGAGGGCGCTGAAGGGCAACCTCTGCCGCTGCACGGGCTACCGGGCGATCGAGGACGCCGTACGGGGTGTCGCCGGCGTGGAGACGGCCGCGCCCGGCAAGGCCGTCGGGACGAGCGTCGGTGCGCCGGCGGCCAACGACGTGGTCACCGGCCGCGCCGAGTTCACGATGGACACGCACATCGACGGCATGCTGCACCTCAAGGTCCTGCACTCGCCGCACGCGCACGCCCGGATCGTCTCGATCGACAAGACCGCCGCGCTCGCCGTCCCCGGCGTGCAGCGGGTCTACACCTGGGAGGACGTGCCGCGCAAGCGCTTCACCACCGCGATCCACACCGACCACCTCGTCGACCCGGACGACACCTTCGTCCTCGACGACACGGTGCGCTTCGTCGGCCAGCGCGTCGTCGCCGTGCTGGCCGACACGGTCGCGGCGGCCGAGGAGGGCTGCCGCAGGGTCGTCGTCGACTACGAGCCCCTGCCGGCGGTGTTCGACCCCGAGGAGGCCATGGCCGAGGGGGCGCCGCAGCTGCACGGCACGGCGGACCCCTTCGTCCGCGACCCCGTCCACAACATCCTGCTCGAACTCCACTCGCACATCGGCGACGTGGACGCGGGGTTCGCCGAGGCCGACGTGATCCACGAGGGCACGTACTCCTCGCCGCGGGTGCAGCACGCGCACCTGGAGACCCACGGATCGATCGCCTGGATGGAGGACGGCCGGCTGAACGTCCGCACCAGTTCGCAGTCGCCGTCCATCGCCAAGGTCAAGCTCGCGTACCTCTTCGCGCTGCGGCCGGACCAGCTGCGGGTGTTCTGCAAGCGCGTCGGCGGCGGCTTCGGCGGCAAGCAGGAGGTGATCTCGGAGGACCTGGTCGCGCTCGCCACCCTGGACACCGGCCGGCCGGTCTGCTTCGAGTACACCCGCGAGGAGGAGTTCACCACCGCCTCGCCCCGGCATCCGATGACGCTCACGGTCAGGCTCGGCGCGAAGGCGGACGGCACCCTCGCGGCGTTCCAGGTGCGCAACGTGTCGAACACGGGCGCCTACGGCAACCACGGCGGCGAGACGCTGTTCGCGGGCGGCGCGGCCGTCATGATCTACCGCTGCCCCAACAAGAAGTACGACGCCTACTCCGTGTACACCAACACCGTTCCGAGCGGGGCGCTGCGCGGCTACGGGATGACGCAGCCGGCGTTCGCCGTGGAGTCGGCGATGGACGAGCTGGCCCGCGCGCTGCACATGGACCCGCTCGACCTGAGGCGGCGCAACATCGTGCGTCCGGGCGATCCGCTGGTCGCTATGCACGACGGCCCCGACGACGTGATGTTCACCGAGGACGGGCTCGGGAAGTGCATCGACCTGGTGGCCGACGCGCTGGCCCGTCGGGTCGACGAGCCGCCGCCCGGTCCGGGGTGGCTGGTCGGGACGGGCGTGGCGAGTTCGCTGCACGAGACCGCTCCGCCGACCGACCACATCTCGGAGGCGTGGGTCACGCTCGGCGACGACCTCGTCTACGAGTTGTCGGTCGGGACGGTCGAGTTCGGCGAGGGCACCTCGACCGCCCACGTGCAGATCGCGGCCAACCAGCTGGGCACCACGCCGTCGCGGATCCGCCTGGTCCAGTCCGACACCGACCGCACCGGGTTCGACACCGGTGCCTTCGCGAGCGCCGGCCTCTTCGTGGCGGGCAACGCCGTCCTGCGGGCGGCCAACGCCGTGCGCGACCGGATCCTGGAGTTCGCCGCGGCGCACACCGGCGTCCACGTCGTGCTGTGCTCGATGGACGACGACGGCGTCGTCTGCGGCGACCGGCGGGTGTCCCTGGCCGAACTCGTCGCACTGGCCCGGGCGCGCGGGATCCGCTTCACCGCCGCCCGCCGGGCCTACGGGTCGCCCCGGAGCGTCACCTCCAACACACAGGGGTTCCGGATCGCCGTCCACCGGGTGACGGGCGAGATCCGGGTGCTCTACAGCGTCCAGGCGACCGACGCCGCCGTGGTGATCAACCCCGCGCAGGTCCGCGGGCAGGTGGAGGGCGGCGTCGCCCAGGGGATCGGCTTCGCACTGACCGAGAACCACCACGTCGACGCCGACGGGGTCATGGTCAACCCCAACTTCCGCAACTACCGCATCCCCACGTACGCCGACGTCCCCCGCACCGAGGTGCTCCTGGTGGAGTCCTCGGACTCCTTCGGGCCGATGCGGTCCAAGGGCATGGCGGAGTGCTGCATCAACCCGGTGGCCCCGGCGCTGGCGAACGCGCTCCACGACGCCACGGGCGTCCGTCACCGCGCGCTGCCGCTCACCCCGGAGCGCATCTACGGCCGGCTCGCCGGGAGCAGGCAGGCATCCACGGGGCGGACGACATGACCACCGAGGAGCGCAACGGCGCGACGGCGACGGCCATCATCGGCCAGAAGGTCCGGCCCGGACTGGACCGGGAGTACGCGACGTGGCAGCTGGACGTCAACAGCGCCGCCGCCGACTACACCGGGTACCTCGGCGCGGAGATCTCCCCGCCGACGGCCCTGCAGCCGGACTGGGTCGTGGTGTACCGGTTCGACTCGATCGCCCACCTGCAGGCGTGGATCAACAGCGCCACCCGGCAGACCCTGCTCGACGTCGGCCGCGTCTACTTCGACGGCCCGGCCACCCAGCAGGTGGTCAGCGGCGGTGCCAGGCCGCCGGATCCGCTGGTGACCATGGTGGTCACCCACCGCGTCCACCCGAACCACATCGACGACTTCCTCGCCTGGCAGCAGCGCATGAGCCAGGAGGAGAGCACCTTCGTGGGCTACCGCGGCACCGAGCTCTTCCGCCCGATCGAGGGGCTGCAGGAGGAGTGGACCACGCTGTACCGGTTCGACAACGCCGAGCACCTCGACGCCTGGCTGACCTCGGCCGAGCGACAGGAGATCCTGGAGGAGGGCCGGAAGTTCAACGAGTTCAAGCTGCACACGATCGACAACTCGTTCGGCAGCTGGTTCGCCTTCGAGGAGAACGGCAGGGAGGCGCCGCCGCCCTCGGAGGCCAAGACCGCCCTCGCGGTCTGGGCCGGCCTCTACCCGACCGTGGTGCTGCTGACGCTCGCGCTGTCGCCGGCGCACATGCCGCTCTGGCTCGGGCTGCTCGTCGGCAACCTGCTGTCGAGCTTCATCATGACCTTCTTCACGATGCCCTACTACGTGAACCGGCTGCTCAAGCGGTGGCTGCGGCCGAATCCCGACGAGCCGGCGGCGAAGACCAACCGCATCGGCCTCGGCATCGTCGCCGCGGCGACCGCGTTCTGGGTCGCGGTCTTCTACCTGATCACGACGCAGTTCTGGACGCTGCCCTGACCGGCTCGGTGCCGGTCCGCGCCTGAACGCGCACCCGCTCCGGCGCGGGGACGGCCCGCCCGGGAGCGGGTG